>JALYPS010000483.1 GCA_030856285.1 Pseudomonadota bacterium | reverse complement strand
CGGTCAGGACGCGTCGCGTCGACAGGGCGGAGCCCTGTGACCGCGGCCCCCTAGGATGCCCGCTCCACGCACATCGCCACGCCCATGCCCCCGCCGATGCACAGCGTGGCCAAGCCCCGCTTGGCGTCCCGCCGCTTCATCTCATAGAGCAGCGTGGTCAGGATGCGGGCGCCCGAGGCTCCGATCGGATGGCCGATGGCGATGGCCCCGCCGTTGACATTGACCTTGTCCGGATCGAGCCCCAGCTCGCGGAGCACGCACAGGCTCTGGGCCGCGAAGGCCTCGTTGGACTCGACCAGATCGAGGTCGGCGACGGTCCAGCCCGCCTTCTCCAGCGCCTTCCTCGACGCCGGGATCGGGCCGGTGCCCATGACCGCCGGATCGACCCCCGCCGTGGCCGAGGAGACGATGCGCGCCAGCGGCTCCAGCCCCCGGGCTTTGGCGTCATCCGCGCTCATCAGCACCAGCGCCGCCGCTCCGTCGTTGAGCCCCGAGGCGTTGGCGGCGGTGACGCTGCCCTCCCTGGTGAAGGCCGGCTTCAGCCCCTGCATGGCCTCCAGCGTGGCCCCGTGACGGATGAACTCGTCCTTGTCGACGACGACATCGCCCTTCCGGCCCTTGATGGTCACCGGCACGATCTCGTCGTCGAACCGCCCCGCCTTCTGCGCCGCCTCCGCCTTGTTCTGGCTGGCCACGGCGAAGGCGTCCTGGTCGCCCCGGCTGATGCCGAACCTGTCCGCCACGTTCTCGGCCGTCTGGCCCATGTGGTAGCCGTTGAAGGCGTCCCACAGCCCGTCCTTGATCATGGTGTCGATCAGGCTCAGGTCGCCCCTCTTCTGGCCCGTGCGCAGCTGCTGCGCATGCGGCGCCTGGCTCATGCTCTCCTGCCCGCCGGCGACCACGATCCGGGCGTCGCCGAGCGCGATCTGTTGGGCCCCGAGGGCCACGGCCTTCAGGCCCGAGCCGCAGATCTGGTTCAGGCTCCAGGCCGCGGCCTCCTTCGGAATGCCCGCCCCCATCGCCGCCTGCCGCGCCGGTCCCTGCCCGGCCGCCGCCTGCAGCACGTGCCCGAGGATCACCTCATCGACCTCTTCCGGCTTGACCCCCGCCCGCTCCAGCGCCGCCCGGATGGCGACCTCGCCCAGCTTCGACGCGGGCAGGCTGGACAGCCCGCCGAGGAAGGACCCGACGGGCGTGCGCGCGGCGGAGACGATGACGACGTCGATGGACATGCAGAACCCCTGAAACCGGCCGCGGGCGAGGGAGCGCCCGGACCATGGAAAACGAAACCTCTACGCCCTTCCCGGGCATTAGGCCGCGCGAAACTAATCGTGCCGTTTCTGCCGCATCCCGCCGCCTTCGTCACGCATGACAGCGCCGTTCAGCCAATGGTCACATGCCCACGCCTACAGTCGCGGGAACAAACAAGAGCGAGAAAGGCTTGATGGGGCCATGCTCAAGAGACTGAAAAACGTATTCGTGCAGGTCTGCGTCCCCGACGAGCTGGACATGGCCGAGCATTACCGGACGCCGGCGGAAAAGACCGCCGACCTGATCGTGCACGTGGTCGGCCTGACCCTGGCCGCGGTGGGCGGCATCGTCCTGGCCGTGCTGGCCGCGATCTATTCGGGCGTCGGCGCGGTGCTGGCCACGGCCGCCTACGCCCTGTGCCTGATCGCCATGCTGGCCGTCTCGACCGTCTATAACCAGACCCGCCCCTGCGCCGCCCGCCCGATCCTGCGCCGCATGGATGAGGCCGCCATCTTCCTGATGATCGCCGGCAGCTACACGCCCTTCACCACCCAGCGGTTCGAGGGCGCCTGGGCGATCGGCTTCACCGTGCTGGTGTGGACCGTGGCGCTGGCCGGCGTGTTCACGAAGCTGGTCGCGCCGCGCATCTCCGACGCCTTCTGGAGCGCGGTCTATGTCGGCTTCGGCTGGCTGGCCGTGCTGGCCCTCAAGCCCCTGGTCGACACGGTCCACCCGATCGCCCTGGGCCTGCTGTTGCTGGGCGGTCTGATCTACACCGCCGGGGTCTTCGTCTTCATCAGTCCGCAGGTGAAGTTCCGCCGGGCCATCTGGCACGGCTTCGTCGTCGCCGGAGCCACCGTCCACTGGGCTGCCGTGCTGGTCGGGGTGGTTCTCGCCCCCGCCGCCATGGGCTGATTTGCATGCGGCTTCGCACTGCGGGATAGTGTGGCGTTGCAACAGGCGAGGGGTTTGGCGTGGCGGACAAGAAGGCCGGAGCGGGCGAGACCGTCGTCATCAAGAAATACGCCAACCGGCGGCTCTACAACACGGCCACCAGCGCCTATGTGACGCTCGAGGACCTGGCCAAGATGGTCCGCGAAGGCACAGAGTTCGTGGTCTTCGACGCCAAGACCAATGACGATCTGACGCGCCAGATCCTGACCCAGATCATCTTCGAGGAAGAAAGCCGCGGCGAGGCCCTGCTGCCAGTCCAGTTCCTGCGCCAACTGATCGGCTTCTACGGCGGGCAGATGCAGGGCGTCCTGCCCAGCTATCTGGAAATGTCGCTCGACAGCTTCAGCCGCCAGCAGGAGCAGATGCGCGGCCAGTTCTCCAAGGCCTTTGGCGCGGCGCCCGGCGCCGGCATCCTCGACGAGGCGGTCAAGCGCAACATGGCCCTGTTCACCGATGCGATGAAGATGTGGCCGGGGTTCAACGCCCTGAATCCCGGCGGTCAGGCGCCCGGCGCCGCGCCCGAGTCCCGGGCCGCGCCCGCCGCCGACCCACTGGCCGAAATGCGCCGTCAGATGGATGAGATGCGCAGCCAGCTCGACAAGTTGTCGAAGGGCGGCTGACATGACCGACGAGGTTCGCCCCGTCGGCCCGGTCCAGCGCCGGGACCAACGCCGCGCCGGCGACCGGCGCGCCGAAGAGCGTCGGGCCGGATCACCCTCTCGAGCCCTGGTTCCAGTAGATTTCCCGGTCGAGCCTGCCGAGCCCCCGGCAAGACCTGCCCCGACCCCGCCCGCCGATCCGGGCGCCGCCGTCTTCGCCGCCCAGATGATCGGACAGACCGGCCAGCGCCGCGGTCTGAAGGGCGGCCCGCCCGTACTGGATGCGGCCCGCTCGGCTTACCTCGGAACGGAACACTCGGGCGCCGCCGAGCGCCGCCCGCAGCCGGGCAAGGCGAAAGACACCGACGTCTGAGGCCACGGCACGGTCCTTGCTGAACGACAGGTCTTCAAGCCTCGTTCGGGACCGCCGCCATGCTGACCATTCTCACCCGCACCATCGACATCACGGTCGTGGCGCTGATCTTTGTGGGCTTCTCGTAGGCCCGATCAGGCGCCGCCGGCGAAGTCCAGGTCCTTGCGGGCCGAGATGATGGTGACGATGAATCCGGCCAGAACGTCGAGCATGACCATGGTCAGGATCAGGAAGAAGGTCGAGGTCGCGAACCCCTTGAACAGCAGGAAGGCGACCAGGCAGAAGACGAACAGGATCATCGACAGGGCGTGATTGATGATCGCCACCTTCTGGCTGGACGTCGATTTCAGCAGTTCGAAGAACAGCAGGATCAGCGACAGGAACAGGATCAGGTCGCCGGTGCCGACGCTCCAGCCGCTGCCGGACACCATCGGGACCGTGAACAGCGGATCGCGCAGCGCCTGTTCGGCCGCGGCGAGGCCGCCGGAGCCCATGACTCCGAAGCCAATGACGATGGCGTAGATCACGACCGGGATGAAAAGCAGCGGGATGGCGATCAGCATGGCGGGCTCCATCGTCGGGCGGCCGCGGAACGGTCGCGCTTGTTAACAATGCTTACCCCGGTTCGCTCCATACGGCTACGCCCGCTCGCGCGTCAGGGGAAAGTCAGAATTCGCTGATCGCGCCGGGCCGACGGGACCGCGATTTCAGCCACATCACGCCGAGCAGATCCGACAGCGAGGCCATCAGCCGTCCCCAGTTGGTATATTTCGACCGGCCGGTCTCGCGGTGGCGGTGATCCACATCGAGATACAGGTTCTGATAGCCCTCGCGGATCATCAGGGCCGGCAGGTAGCGATGCAGGTGATCGAAATAGGGCAGGCGCAGAAAGACGTCCCGCCTGAACGCCTTCAGGCCGCAGCCCGTGTCGTCAGCGTCGTCGCCCAGCAGCTTGCGGCGGATGCGGTTGGCCCACAGCGAGGCCTGACGCTTGGCCTCGGAGTCCTGACGTTTGGCCCGTCGACCCCCGACCAGAGCCACCGACGGCGACGAAGATGCGAGCAGATCAGCCAGTTTCGGGGCGTCGGCCGGAGGATTCTGGCCATCCCCGTCGAGGGTCACCACGATCGCTCCGCGCGCCGCCAACACGCCGGTGCGCACCGCGCGACTCTGACCGGCGTTCGAGCCATGGCTGAGCACGCGCAGCGCCGGGAGTTCGGTCATCAGGCCGCGCAGTTCGGCCAGCGTGCCGTCCCGCGAAGCGTCGTCGACGAACACCATCTCATACGACCGGCCTTCGAACGCCGCGGCGATCTCACGCGCCAGGGGACCGGCCGCGCCCTGTTCGTCATGCACCGGGACGACGACGGAGATATCGGGGATCGTTGGGTTCATCCCGGGTGTCTAGCGGGTTTCCGCGCCGGGCGGGAGATGCGGCTGACGCGCCGCGAAGCGCCGTGTTAGGAAGATGAACATGATGTCTCACGATCTCGACCGATACATCGCCGGCTGGCGCGGACCCCTGCTCGCGGCCCTGGTGGCCTTGCTGGCGGGCTTGCCCGCGCTGATGCTGCTTCCGCCGCTGGATCGGGACGAGAGCCGCTACGCCCAGGCGACCTCGCAGATGCTTGAGACCGGCGACTACGTCGACATCCGCTTCCAGGACGATCCCCGCTGGAAGAAGCCGGTCGGCATCTACTGGATGCAGGCCGTCGCGGTCGCCGTGACGTCGAGCGTCGAGAACCGCGACATCGTCCCCTACCGCATCCCGTCCATCCTTGGCGCCATGCTGGCCGCCGCCGCCTGCGCCTGGGCCGGGGCGGCCATGTTCGGCCAGAGGGCGGGCTTCCTGGCCGGAGCCATGCTCGGGGCCAGTTTCCTGCTGTCCACCGAGGCGGGGATCGCCAAGACCGACGCCATGCTGTGCGGCGCGGTGACCCTGGCGATGGCTGGCCTGGCGCGAATCTATCTGGCGTCCCGGGCCGGCGAGGTTCCTGTTCGGCCTCACAAGCTGATGTTCTGGCTGGGACTGGGGCTGTCGATCCTGATCAAGGGCCCGATCGGCCTGATCGTCGTGGCGCCCGCCATGATCGCCCTGTCGGTCTGGGACCGCGACGTCAGCTGGCTCAAACGGCTTGGCTGGGGCTGGGGCCTGCCGCTGGTGGCCCTGATCGTCGGGCCGTGGGCCATCGCCATCACCATCGCCACCGACGGAGGCTTCTGGACCGAGGCCATCGCCGGAGATCTGGCTCCCAAGATCGCGGGCGGCGATGAGGGCCACGGCGTTCCGCCGGGCCTGTATCTGCTGATCGCGCCCCTCCTGTTCTTCCCGGCCACCCTGTTGCTGCCCGCGGCCCTCTCGGCCGGCTGGCACAGGCGGACGGAGCCGGCGATCCGCTTTCTGATCTGCTGGCTGGTCCCGGCCTGGCTGATCTTCGAACTGACCCCGACCAAACTGGCCCACTACACCCTGCCGACATTCGGCGCGCTGGCCCTGCTCGCCGCCGCCGCCCTGACCCGTCCGGTCGGCAAGATGTCGCGATACGCCGGGGCCGGGCTGACGATTGCGGTCGGCGCCCTGCTGGCCGTCGGCTCGGTCTGGCTGCTGACCGAATATGGCCGGTCCACGGCCCAGACCTGGGCCACGATCACCATCGTCTTCGCCATTCTGGCCAGCCTGATCGGCGCCTTCCTGATGCTGCATCGGGCGGCGATGACGGCCGTGATCGCCTCGATCGCCCTGGGCGTTGTCGCCCACGGCGCCCTCGCGGGCACGCTGCGGCAACTGCGCCCCCTGGCCGTCGCCCCCCAGCTGGAGAAAGTCCTGCTGACCGCCAACCTGCACCCGCGTCAGGGGCGGGCCGGGCCCGTGGCGGTCACCGGCTTCCATGAGCCCAGCCTCGTCTTCCTGACCGGCCGGGACACCGAACTGACCGACGCCGCCGGTGCCGCCCGCGCCATGGCCGAGGGGCGGCCGGTCATTGTCGAGGAACGCGACGCCGACGCCTTCCGCGAAGCCGCAGCGCAACTGGGTGTGACAGGCCGCGTTGTCGGCGAGGTCAATGGCCACAACTATTCCAAGGGCGACGACGTCAGCCTGACCGTCTACGCCCCCCCCGGCGGCCCGGTCACGGAGCCGCTCCGGTGAGCCGGGCCATCACCATCGTGGAGGTCGGTCCCCGCGACGGTCTGCAAAACGAAAAGGCCGTCCTCGAACCGGCGGTCCGGGCCGACCTCGTGCGCAGGCTGGAGGCCGCCGGGTCCCGCCGCATCGAGGCTGTCAGCTTCGTCCATCCGAAATATGTGCCCCAGATGGCCGGCGCGGAAGAGGTCATGGCGGCGCTGCCGCATGAGCCGGGCCGCAGCCGGATCGGCCTGGTCCTGAACGGCAAGGGCTATGACCGCGCCCTCGGCACGTCGGTGGACGAGGTCAATGTGGCGATGTCCGCAACTGACGGCTTCGGGCTGAAGAATCAGGGGCTGTCGGTCGATCAGCAGGTGCAGATGCTGGCCGACATCATCGCGGGTCGGGCCAATGCCGCCGGCCTGCCGGGCGCGACCCCGTCGCTGTCGGCCACCCTGTCCTGCGTCTGGGGCTGCCCGTTCGACGGCGAGGTCGCGACCGGTCAGGTCGCCGATCTGGTCGGCCGCCTCGCCGAATTGGGCGTCGAGGAAATCGCCCTCGCCGACACCATCGGCGCCGGCGATCCCTGGGCCGTCACGCGGAAGGTCGAGGCCGCGCGGGCCGCTGCGCCCGACGCGGTCCTGCGCCTGCATTTCCACGACACCCGCAACACCGGCCTGGCCAACGCCCATGCCGGGATCGAGGCGGGCATCACCGTGCTTGACGCTTCGGTCGGCGGCATCGGAGGCTGTCCCTTCGCGCCGGGCGCCACGGGCAATATCGCCACCGAGGACCTCGTCTATATGCTCGAGCGCGCGGGGTTCTCGACCGGCTACGACCTCGACGCCCTGATCGTCACAGCCCGCTGGATCGGCGAAAAGGTTGGCCGGCCGGCGCCGAGCGCCCTGAGCCGCGCGGGGGGATGGCCCGCGCCCGGCTGATTGCAGACCCTGTTTACCCGGACTCCGATTCCCCATAGCGTTGTTATGTCGACGCATGAGGGGTGGGGCGATGCCATATAAATACGGGCACTTCTTCGTGGGTTTTGTGCTCCTGGTGGTCCTGAGCGGGTTCTGGGCGAGCTATTTCACCCTGATCGGGCAGGTCCCGCTGGCCTTCCACGTTCATGCCCTGACCGCGACGAGCTGGCTTGTGCTGCTCATCGCCCAGAGCGTCGCGATCCATGCGCGGAAAAACGCGATCCACAGGCTGGTGGGCAAGGCGAGCTTTGTGATGTTCCCGCTGCTCATCGCCGGCTTCGTAATGATCATCAATGTCTCGGCGGCGCGCTACGCCGCGCAGGAAAGCCCTTTCATCGCCCTTCTGGGGCCCTCGTTCGGGATCGGCATGGCCATCGCCATCGCGGCCTACCTCACCCTGTTCTATCTGGCCCTGCGCAACCGGCGTACGACCAAGCTGCACGCGGGATACATGCTGGCGACGCCGATGATCCTGTTCGAATCCCCCTTCAGCCGCCTGATGGGCGCGTTCTTTCCGTGGATGAATGTAATCGGCAGCGAGGGACCCCGGGGGCTCCTGGACACGATCGTGATCAGCAACGCCATGGTCGCGGTCTTCGCCATGGCGCTGTATTTCATGGATCGCCGGAACGGCGCTCCGTGGCTGGTCGCCACCTTCTTTGTTGTCCTGCAGTCGGTCGTGATGTGGTTCGCCCCGGACATGCCGGGGCTGGCCAACGCCTTTTCCGCCTATAGCGCGACGCCTCCGGCGCTGACCGTCGCCCTGGGCCTGCTGGCCGGCGGGGTGGCGGGCTATCTGGGATGGACAGGCGGCAGGCAGCCGAAACGGCCCCTGGTGAACGCCACTCCTGCCTGACGGCGGACGGGGGAGTCCGCGCCGGGGATGGCCGACGACCCGGGGCGCTTTTTCAGCAACTGCTCAGGGTTTGCTCATGCCGCTCACGGCCGGGCGGCGCATGGTCCCATCGTCGATGACGACAGGAGCGAGCCTGATGACCCTGAATGAACACCACGCCATGGGCGCGAACGACGCCGCCCTGACGCGGCTTTGGAGTACGCTGCGCGTGATCGGCTGGATCGCGGTTCCCGTGCTTCTTCTCATCCCCATGGCGGCCATGCGGTTCACCGACGAGGTCCAGTGGACCACGATGGATTTCGCCTTCGCAGGCGGGATTCTGATCAGCGCCGGTCTGGTGCTCGAACTCGTCACCTGGAGCACGCGCAATCCGGCGATCCGCTTCGGCGCGGCCCTGGCGGCCGGCCTCGCAGTCGGCCTGATCTGGGCCTGGGCGGTCGCCTAGGGCTTTGCGCGAAATCTGAGCCTTGCCGGACTTGCGTCCGACAAGACCGATTTCGCTTCAGAGGTTCAGCAGCGCCGGGTCGCCGCCCTGGGCGGAGATGTTGTTGCTGATGGCCTTTTCGGCGGCGTAGCGGATCAGGCTGTAAGGACCGCCGGCCTTGGGGCCGGTGCCCGACAGGCCCTCGCCGCCGAAGGGCTGGACCCCGACCACGGCGCCGATAATCGAGCGGTTGATATAGACGTTGCCGGCCGGGACCAGCCGGGCGACCTCATCGGCGAAGGCCTCGATCCGGCTGTGCACGCCGAGGGTCAGGCCATAGCCGCGCGCGGCCAGTTTCGACGCCGTCTCCTTCAGCTTCGACGGCTCGTAGCGGCAGACGTGCAGGATCGGGCCGAAGACCTCGCGCTCCAGATAGTCGGGCGTCGGGATCTCGGCGATGGTCGGGGCGAACAGCCAGCCCTTGTCGGCGGCGGCCGGCAGTTCGGCGCGGGCGATGATCTTAGCATCGCCTTCCAGCCGCTTGAGGTGGGCGTCCAGCGCCGCTTTGGCATCGGCGTCGATGACCGGGCCGATGTCGGTGGCGGGATCGGTGGGGTCGCCCACGACCTGGGCGGCGAGCGCGCCCTTCAGCCCTTCGATCAGGGCGTCGGCGGCGTCATGCGGGACATAGAGCAGGCGCAGGGCCGAGCAGCGCTGGCCTGACGAACCGAAGGCCGACAGGATGACGTCGTCGATGACCTGTTCCTTCAGCGCCGTGGTGTCGACGAACATACCGTTCAGGCCGCCGGTTTCGGCGATGAAGGGGATGATGGCACCCGGGCGGGCGGCGAGAGAGCGGTTGATAAGGTTGGCTGTATCGGTGCCGCCGGTGAAGGCGACGCCGTCGATACCGGGGTGGCTGACCAGTTTGGCGCCGACCGTCTCGCCGCGCCCGGGGACGAGGGCCAGCAGGTTGGGGTCCAGCCCGGCCTTGTAGTAGAGGCGCACGGCCTCGGCGGCGATCAGG
>JALYPS010000479.1 GCA_030856285.1 Pseudomonadota bacterium | reverse complement strand
CGGCGACGCTGAGCGTCTCGCCCGTCACCGTGCGAACCGTGGCGCCGGCAGCGGTCCCCTCCAGCAGGTCGACCGGCATCAGGTTCATCTTCGGGCTGCCGATGAATTCGGCGACGAACATATTGGCGGGGTGTTCGTAAAGTTCCATCGGCTTGCCGACCTGTTCGATCAGCCCGGCGTTGAGCACGACGATCCGGTCTGCCAAGGTCATGGCCTCGATCTGGTCGTGGGTGACATAGACCATGGTCGTTTTCAGCTCTTCGTGCAGCCGCGCGAACTCGTAGCGCATGCGCACGCGCAGGGCGGCATCGAGGTTCGAGAGCGGCTCGTCGAACAGGAAAACGTCCGGTTCGCGCACGATGGCCCGGCCGATGGCGACCCGCTGGCGCTGGCCACCGGACAGGGCCTTGGGCTTGCGGTCCAGATAGTCGGTGATGTTCAAGACGGTGGCGGCAGCGCGAACCCGGCGGTCGATTTCGTCCTTGTCGGCCTTGGCCAGTGTCAGGCCGAAGGCCATGTTCTGATAGACACTCATATGCGGGTACAGGGCGTAGGACTGGAAGACCATGGCGATGCCGCGGTCGGACGGACCGAGGTCGTTGACCGACCGCCCGCCGATGGCGATATCGCCGCCGGTCGCATCTTCCAGACCCGCAATGGTCCGCAGCAAGGTGGACTTTCCGCAGCCCGACGGCCCGACGAAGACCACGAACTCGCCGTCGGCGATTTCCAGATCGATGCCTCGCAGGACCTCGGTTGCGCCGAAGCGTTTGGTCACACCAGTCAGCCGGACGTCCGCCATCTATTCCACCCGTGATGTGTTGAAGCCGCGGCTCATTGCATTTCAACCCGGCGGACCCCGTCAGGAATCCGCAGCTCGCGACCGGCCCAGTCCGCTGATCGGCCGTCCAGACGAACCCGGGCGGGCAGCGCCTCGCCCTCCGGCCAGATGACGACGAATCCGCCGGGAGGCTCGGCACCGGGCTCCAGCGTCAGGACATAGCTGCCTCCAGTCTGTCGGAACCGGTAGGTCAGCGGACCATGGGCGGTGCGCAGGCCAGTCACCCCCACCCCTTCCTCCGTCTCCAGCCAAGCCGTGGGGATGCCAGCAGCCAGCACCAGGGAGTGGTCGCTGTCGCGTTCATAGGTCAGCAAGTCCAGCGCTAAGCGGATATAGTCCGAGCTGATCCAGGCGTGGGGCATGTCGCCGATGAAGCGGGGCTCGCGTTCGTCCCGGCCGACCACCTCGGCCCAGCCGTTCCAAGCGGCCGGGCGCATGTCAGCGAAATAGAAGTCCAGCGCCCGCAGCGCGTCATCGCGCCGCCCCAGGCGCACCAAGGCTCCGACATTACGCAGTTCATAGGGGGTATAGTCCTTCCACGCCTGCCGGTTCTCCTGCCGGGCCGTGAAATTCTCCCACCATTTGTCGAAGGTGCGGGTCAGCAAGGCTTGGGGCAGTTCGTACATCAACCCCGCGGGGGACAGGGCGATGGTGGTGGAGGTGGCGTCGAAATCGCCCCGGTCGGCGGCGCCCGCGATCCAGTCGATGCCGTGCACCCGCGAAGTCGCCGCGATGGAAGCCATCAGGTCGGTTTTGAACTCAGCCTCAGCGGCCCGGATGCGTGCGGCGGCAGCGGTATCGCCCAGCGTGTCGGCGATGAAGGCGGCGTCGCGATACCCGAGCAGACCCCAGAAATCGTCCCAGTAGGAATAGGCGATCCGGTCCGAATAGCCCTCATGGCTGATCGTCGGCGGCAACAGGCCGAACAGATGTCGCTTGTCCGCCGCCTGGAACTCCGCCGTCCGGGTCAAGGCGCGCAGGCCGTCCATGTAGCCGATCGCCCCCTGAACCTGCGGCCAGACCTCGCGCAGCAGGGCCTCGTCGCGAGTATGGCGGTACGTCTCGGCGGCCAGGAAGATGAACTCTCCGTGGCTATCGTTCTCGGGCACCGGATCGGCACCACGAGAGTCGACGCAGCAGGGGACCTTGCCGTTGTCGAATACGAACGGCGCATACCAGCGCAGATAGTCGGCCGACAGGTCGGCGTGCCCCAGCCGGTTCAGCCCCTCCGCCATCATGGCCCCGTCGCGGATCCAGCTGCGATTGTAGGAGCGTGTACCCGGCTGGAGGATCGGCCCCTGCCGCGACATCAGCATGTGGGCCAGCGAGGTGCGCATGACGTCCTCCACCCGCTGCGCCGGTGTCGGTAACGTCAGGTCGAAGCGGTCGAGTTTTTCACGCCAAGCGGCGGCGACGCGGGCTTGCACCGCGTCCAGCTCTGCCTCGACCGCATCGCCGGGAGCAAGATCCGGCGTAGGGCCGGACAGGCGCGCCGCGAAGCCGAAGGTGTGCGACTGGCCCGGTTGAAGGGTGACGTCGTACAGCAGCGCGCCGGCCATCAGGGCCGTGCGGTCCGACTGCACGATGCGCTCTCCGGGATCTCGACGGCGGCTTGCGTCAGCTAGCAAGTTCTGCGGGTCGGCCCCGCCATCGAAGGCCGCGACGGCCAGCGCGTCGGGCGACGCCAAGGCGCTGATCCGGATCGCGTCGTTCAGGACCAGTGTCGAGCCGGTCCAGTCGATCTGTTCGATGGGCCCGACGCCGCCAGGGATGGCCAGGAACTGTCCCGGCCCGTTGACCTGCAGCGGCCGCGCCATCAGTGCAAGCGTGAGGGTTCGCGCGCGGATCGAGATGTTGGTCAGTGCGTATCGGCCATATAGTTGCGCCTGCTCCGGTGTCCCGTCGGCAAAGGCGGTGATGGCCAGCGTCCAGTCGTCGGCCGTCCATGTGACAGTCGGGATCGGCAGATCGCCGTCTTGCAGGCTCTGGCTGACATTGACGTCCGCCCAAGTCACCAGCCGCCCGTTGTCCAGCACAAAAGGCTCGATCGACGGCCCACCCCGACGCAGTTCGATGGCCCCGTCCTCGCTCATCAAGCCGCTTTCCCCGCCGCCGTCGACGCCGACCAGGGTCCAGTAGGGCTGCTCGCCGACAAAGCCGCGCGGGTACAGGCCACGCCGGCTCTCATCGGCCACGGCTCGCATGAAGGCCGTCGGCGACTCGCCCAACGACAGGGATTCGATCTCGAACTCGTTCAGGGCGTAAGCAGGGCCGGGTCCTTCGACGAGATCGAGGCGCAACCAGCGCGCCGAGGTCTCAGGCAGGCGCAGCCAGTCGGTGCCGCCGTCGCCGTTCTCGACCCGGGCGATCCGCCGCCAATCTCGCCCGTCCGACGACGCCGACACCGTGTAATCTGACGCCGCCATCCGGTCGGCCCAGCGCAGGGTCAAGCCGCCGAACTCCCTCTCATAACCAAGGTCCAGGGTCAGAGCCTGTGAGCCGCCCTCGGCCGAACGCCAGGCCGTCGCGAGGTCGTCGTCCACAGCGCGGGCCGCGACGTTCAGGCCCGCCTCGCTCGACGCGCTCGCCAACGGCCGCGGTGGCACGCTGGGGTCCAGCGGGAGTTCGCGCAGTTCCAGCTGGTCGACTTCGATCCAGCCCGTGCCGCCCTGCCCCGCCGTGACCACGAATTCGATCCGCTTTGCCCCACGGAATGCGGGGTCGGGGTTCGGTCCCCAGGCCCGGACTATCTGGCGCGCCTTGATGGTATAACGGGTCCATTCGGCATTGGCCTGGAACCGCTCGACGCGCCGCCAGTGGACATTCTCGCCCGAGGCATCGACGAACTTGATTTCCAAGGTATTGGGCTGCATCTCGCCGCGCAGCCAGAAACTGATCTCGTAGTTGGCGGGGACGTCCAGATCGATGGCCCGGGCGGCGAAGGCGTAACCCGACCGTCCGTTGAAATCGTAGGTCAGCCGCATCGCCCGGCCGTCATGGCCTGCCACGGCGGCGATGGTTGACGACACATCGGTCGAGGCGTCGGCGGTCCACGGGGTCAGGGTCTCAAAGGCGTCCAGCGCGCGCGAGGTCTGGGCGTGGGCGGCACCCGCGAGCGACAGGATAGCGACGGCCAAGGCGATGAGGCGTGCGACCGTCATCCCTTCACGCTCCCCGCCAGCATGCCGCGGATATAGTAGCGCTGCAGGGCCAGGAACAGGAACAGCACCGGAGCCACAGTGATGACCGCCCCGGCCATCATCATCTCGATATCCTGCACATGCGCTCGCGACAGCGCCGCCAGCGCCACCGGCAGGGTATAGTTCGACTGGTCGGTCAGGATGATCAGCGGCCAGAGGAAGTCGTTCCAGCTGCCCAGGAAGACGAACAGGGCCAAGGTCACGATGATCGGCTGCAGCGTCGGCAGCACTACCCGACGGAAGATCTGTCCCTCTGAGGCCCCGTCAATCCGTGCCGCCTCCAGCATCTCGTCGGGGATGGACAGCGAATACTGGCGCACCAGGAACAGGCCGAAGATCGAGGCAAGCCACGGCACCAGCGCTCCGGCATAGGTGTTCACCAGCCCCATC
>JALYPS010000402.1 GCA_030856285.1 Pseudomonadota bacterium | reverse complement strand
GGTCTCGCCCATCTCCTCGCGGCCCGCCCGGGTCAGCGACTGCGGCGTGCGGATGCCGGCGACGACGTCTTCCCCTTGTGCATTGATCAGGAACTCGCCGTAGAGGCGCGCCTCGCCGGTCGAAGGGTTGCGGGTGAAGGCGACGCCGGTGGCCGAGGTCTCGCCCATATTGCCGAACACCATCGACTGGACGCTGACCGCCGTGCCCCAACTCTCGGGGATGTCGTGCATCCGGCGATAGAATTTGGCCCGGTCGTTCATCCAGCTGGCGAAGACGGCCGAGACCGCGCCCCACAGCTGATCCTGCGGGTCCTGCGGGAAGGCGTGACCGAGGCGGTCCTCGACCACGGCCTTGTAGTCGGCCACGACCTTCTCCCAGTCGCCCGCGGACAGGTCGGTGTCGATGGTCACGCCCAAGCGGTCCTTGTGGTCGTCCAGCACCTCCTCGAAGTCATCGTGCGACAGGCCAAGGACGACACTGGAGTACATGGTGATGAAGCGGCGATAGCTGTCGAAGGCGAAGCGCCGGTCGCCGGACAGGGCGGCCAGACCCTCGACCGTCTGGTCGTTGAGGCCGAGGTTCAGGACGGTGTCCATCATCCCCGGCATGGAGGCGCGTGCGCCGGAGCGGACCGAGACCAGCAGAGGGTTGGACGCGTCGCCGAAGGTCTTGCCCACGACCTGTTCGACCTTCTTCAGCCCGGCGGCGACCTGTACGGCGAGCGCCTCTGGATACGTCTGGCCGTTGGAATAGTAGTGGACGCAGGCTTCGGTGGTGACCGTGAAGCCCGGAGGCACCGGCAGGCCGAGCGACGACATCTCGGCGAGGTTCGCGCCCTTGCCGCCCAGCAGGTTCTTCATCGACGCATCGCCGTCGGCGGAGCCCCCGCCGAAGCCGTACACCCACTGAGTCATCGCATGGTCCCTGAAGCCTGGTCGCGTCGTCCGGCCTGACTAACGTGCTGCGCCCGCGAAGGCGAGGCCGGGCCCGTAACAAACCGTGAGCTGATGTCGCGTTCCGGGGACGAGCGCAGACCCCTCCGCAAGGGTCAGGCCAGCATGCGGACCTTGGGCTCGCGCTCCCACTGACGGGTGCGCGCGGGTTTGATCCAGGCCGCGGCGCCCTTGGCCAGATCGACCACGCCGGCGTCTGGCGCGACACCCGCCTTGTCGAGCAGCGGCTGGGCCTCTGCAGTATGGCCGATGGCCTTCAGGTGGGCGAAGGCGAAGGCGGCGAAATCGACCGCAGCGCTCTCCTTCAGCAGTTCGGCGCAACCCGCTTCGGAAAGCACCAGCGCCACTGCGTCGAACAGCACCGAAGGCGTACCCGCCAGCTGCCCGTCGGCCTTCAGTTTCTTGCCGCCCTTGAGCGTCACGCCGCCGATCTTCGGGGCGACGATCTTGACCGTCGCGCCGTCGGCTTCGGCGGCCGCCTTGACGGCCTCGATCACCGCGCCATCGGCGCCGTCCGTAACCAGAATGCCGACCGCCCGACCCTTCAGCGTGTCCGGATATTTGCCGACGATGCGCAAGGCCGGCGACTCGTCCATGTCGAACGGCTTGCTGAACGCGTCGTTCCTGGCCGGCAGGGCGATGTTCAGACCGTCGGCGGCCCGCTTGGCGAGGGTCTCGTCGACATTGCGGACATTCGCCAGAACACGATCGCGCACATGGTCCATGGTCACCTTGGACAGCTCGAACACCAGGGCGCTGGCGAGGTGGGCCTGTTCGATCTCGGTCTGCGAGCGGAAGAACAGCCGCGCCTGGCTGTAGTGATCGGCGAAACTTTCGGCGCGAAGCCGGACCTTGGTTTCCTCCATCGGAAGTTCGAAGCTTCGGAAGCCGCCCTTGCGGTCCTCGCGCGGACCGCCCTCCTCACCCGCCTGGCTGAGGCTGTTGGGCTCATAGTTGGCGCGGCCGGTGAAAACCTGGGTCTGCATCTGGCCGTCGCGCTGCATGTTCTGGAACGGGCAACCCTTGGCCTGATTGATCGGCAACTGGTGGAAATTGACCGTGCCCAGTCGCGACAGCTGGGTGTCCTGATAGGAGAACAGCCGTCCCTGAAGCAGCGGATCCTCCGAGAAATCGATGCCGGGAACGATGTTGGTGGGCAGGAAGGCGACCTGCTCGGTCTCGGCGAAGAAATTGTCGGGGTTACGGTTCAGGGTCATGCGGCCGACCACGCGGATCGGATGGATTTCCTCGGGGATCAGTTTGGTCGCGTCAAGGATGTCGAACGGCAGGGCGTCGGCCTGCTTCTGCGTCAGCAGCTGAACGCCGAAGTCCCATTTGGGGAAGTCGCCGGCGTCGATGGCCTCAAAAAGGTCGCGCCGGTGGAAGTCGGGATCGGCGCCGGCGATCTTGACCGCCTCATCCCAGCAGGTGGACTGCGTGCCCAGCCGGGGCCGCCAGTGGAATTTGACAAAGGTCGGCTCGCCCGCCGCATTGATCAGGCGGAAGGTGTTGACGCCGAAACCCTCCATCATCCGCAGGGACCGGGGGATGGTCCGGTCGGACATGGCCCACATGATCATGTGGGTGGTCTCGGGCATCAGGCCGACGAAATCCCAGAAGGTGTCGTGGGCGCTGGCCGCCTGCGGGTAGCCGCGATCAGCCTCCATCTTCACGGCGTGGACGAGGTCGGGGAATTTGATCGCATCCTGGATGAAGAAAACCGGGATGTTGTTGCCGACCAGATCCCAGTTGCCCTCGACCGTGTACATCTTCACCGCGAAGCCGCGCACGTCGCGCGGCGTATCGACTGAGCCCGCTCCGCCGGCGACGGTCGAGAAGCGCGTGAATAGTTCCGTCTTCTTGCCGACCTCGGTCAGGATTTTCGCTGTGGTGTAGTCGGCTAGGCTTTCGGTCAGTTCGAAAAACCCGTGTGCAGCCGAGCCGCGCGCGTGGACGATCCGCTCGGGGATACGCTCATGGTCGAAATGCTGGATCTTCTCGCGCAGGACGAAGTCCTCCAGCAGCGAGGGGCCGCGCGAGCCGGCCTTGAGCGAGTTCTGATTGTCGCTGATCGGGACGCCGTGATTGGTGGTGATGCGGTCCTCTGGCGCCGACGCGGTCTGATGCAGTTCGCCGCCAGTCCCGGGCGTGGCCGGAGTCTTCGAGTTCGGCATGGCGGGCGTCCTGGTTGTGTTGAAAGTTCTGCCGGGAACGCCGCCGCCGTCCCGCTGGTCTCAGCTTGGCCGCACGATATTTTCGCGCGCCGCAACGCGCCGCCTAAACCCGCCCTTAACCGCGATGATTCACCACTCGGTCCTCAAGCTGTGCGGGGCCGCTTCCATGTCCGATCTGAAGACCGACGTCATCCATCGGGGCGACTGCATCGAGGTGTTGCGGTCCCTGCCTGACGCCTGCGTGGACATGGTCTTCGCCGACCCGCCCTATAACCTCCAGCTGGGCGGCGACCTGCTGCGGCCGGATAATTCCAAGGTCGACGCCGTCGACGACGACTGGGACAAGTTCGACAGTTTCGCCGCCTATGACGCCTTCACCCGCGAGTGGATGACCGAATGCCGCCGGGTGCTGAAGCCTGAGGGCTCGATCTGGGTGATCGGCAGCTATCACAACGTCTTCCGCCTGGGCGCGGCGATCCAGGACCTGGGCTTCTGGGTGCTGAACGACATCATCTGGCGCAAGTCCAACCCGATGCCGAACTTCAAGGGCACGCGCTTCACCAACGCCCATGAGACCCTGATCTGGGCGGCGCGGAGCCGCGACCAGAAGCGCTACACCTTCAACTACGACGCGCTGAAAGCCTTCAACGAGGACGTCCAGATGCGGTCCGACTGGACCCTGGCCCTGTGCACGGGCGAGGAGCGGATCAAGGACGCCGACGGCAAGAAGGCCCATCCGACCCAGAAGCCCGAGGGCCTGCTGCACCGGGTGCTGATGGCCGCGACCCGGCCCGGCGACGTGGTGCTGGACCCCTTCTTCGGCACCGGCACCACCGGGGCCGCGGCCAAGCGTCTGGGTCGCCACTACATCGGCATCGAACGCGACGAGACCTATGCCAAGGTAGCCGAAAAGCGGATCAAGGCGGTCATCCCCGCCGCGCCCGAGGACCTGGTGGTCATGGGCTCGCGCAAGACCGAGGTGAAGGTGCCGTTCGGCGCCCTGGTCGAGGCCGGCCTGCTGTCGCCCGGCGACAAGCTGTACTGCCCGCGCGGCGATCGCGAGGCCCGCGTCCGGGCCGATGGTTCGCTGGTCGCCGGCGAACTGACCGGCTCGATCCACAAGCTGGGAGCCCTGTTCGAGAACGCTCCCGCCTGCAACGGCTGGACCTACTGGCGCTTCAAGACCGATCAGGGACTCCGGTCGATCGACGCCTTGCGCGCCGAGGTTCGCGCCGGGATGCAGTGACCGGAAGCGGCTGCTGAGGTGCGGTAACCCGCGCAGTTTCCACAGGAAAGACCCCGGTCCGGGGAACTTCGCATGTGCGAGATGGTTGGATATTCCGACGCCCCTCTCCGGGCGCCGGAGCAACGGCCATGAAGATCGCGCAAGTCACGCCGCTGTATGAGGCTGTGCCGCCGAAGCTGTATGGCGGCACGGAACGCGTTGTCGCCCACCTGACCGACGCCCTCGTCGACCTTGGACACGACGTCACCCTGTTCGCCAGCGCCGACGCCGAAACCCGGGCGCGCCTCGTGCCCGTCCGCGACCAGGCCATCCGGCTGGACCCCGCGCCGCTGAAGTCCGATCTCGCGGCGCACATGACCATGCTGTCCGAGGTGCTGAAGCGCGTCGATGATTTCGACGTGATCCATTTCCACACCGACATGATCCACTTCCCCTACTTCGCCCGCTGCGCCGACAAGACATTGACGACCCTGCACGGCCGCCTCGACATGAAGGATATCCCGGCGGTCTATGAACGCTGGCCGGAGTTCGGACTGATTTCGATCTCTGACGACCAGCGCCGGCCCCTGCCCCGGGCCAACTGGAAGGCCACCGTGCACCACGGCATGCCGGGCGAAACCTACAAATTCTCGCACAAGGCCCAAGGCTATCTCGCCTTCCTTGGCCGCATCTCGCCCGAGAAGCGCCCCGACCGCGCCATCGAGATCGCCACGGCGCTGAACAAGCCCCTGAAGATGGCGGCCAAGGTCGATGCGGCCGACAAGGTCTATTGGGAGACGGTCATCAAGCCGATGGTCGACGCCAGTCCGCTGGTCGAATTCATCGGCGAGATCGGCGACCACCAGAAGTCCGCCTTCCTCGGCGGCGCCGAGGCCCTGCTGTTCCCCATCGACTGGCCCGAGCCCTTCGGCCTCGTGATGATCGAGGCCATGGCCTGCGGCACGCCTGTGGTGGCCTTCCGCTGCGGCTCAACCCCCGAGATCATCGAGGACGGCGAGACGGGCTTCCTCGTCGATACGCTGGAACAGGCCATCGCCGCGGCGGGCCGGGCGCATCTGCTGGACCGCGCGGCGATCCGCGCCCGGTTCGATCTGCGCTTCTCGGCGACCGCCATGGCCCGGCGATATCTGGACGTCTACGGCGACCTGCTGGCCAAACGGCCGTTCGCGGAGGAACCCGTCGCCGATGTCGCGACGCCGCTGCGACCGTTCGAGGACCGGAGCTTCGCGGCCAATCTCTGATCGCCGCCCGATGAACGGGATACGGCCCTCAAGCGTTCGTATTGGAACGCCGGTCTGACGCCGTCGCCCGCGCCCGGAGCCTTCATGGACGACGCCTATTCGGTCCAGACCACCGCCACGGAGACCGGGGAGGCCGACGGTCTTGAGCGGCTGATGGCGCTGAAGGACGGCGACACCTTCCTGGTGGCCGACGGCTGGGGAGACCTGAAGGGCGGTGCGGACGGCCTGTTCGTCCATGACACCCGCATCCTCTCGCAGCTGGTGCTGACAGTCGGTCAGGCGCGGCCGTCGCGGCTGAGTTCGGGGGTCAGCCAGGACAACGTCTACTTCACCTGCCATTCGACCAACCGGCCCCTGCCCCCGATGGGCGGGCGTTCGGCGCCGGCGGGGGTGTTGCACATCGAGCGGCGGCGCTTCGTCTGGGACCGACGGATGTTCGAGCGGGTGCGGATGGCCAATCATGGCGTCGAGGACGTGCTGCTGCCTCTGACGTTCGATTTCGGCGCCGACTTCGCCGACATCTTCCAGGTGCGCGGCACTTTGCGCGAGAAGCGCGGGGCCATCGAGGCCCCGATGCATGACGGCCGACGCGTGACCTTCGCCTATGCCGGGCTGGACGGCGTTCGGCGCACCAGCTGCCTCGCCTTCTCCGAACCACCCGCGCGACTCAGCGGATCGCGCGCGGAATTCATGTTCAGCCTGCCCAAGGGCCGGCGCTGCGACCTCTATATCGAATGCGGCCCCGACAGTTGCGATCAGCCCGACGAGGCACGCTACCGGCAGAACGCCGTGCAGGCCCGGCTGGCCATGCGCACCCGGCGGCGGCGCGGGGCTTCGCTCAGGGGGCCCCGCAGTCCGCGCTTCAATGACTGGCTGGACCAGAGCCGCGCGGATGTCGCCTTGCTGACCACCGACCTGCCCACCGGCCCCTATCCCTATGCGGGCGTGCCGTGGTTTTCGACGCCGTTCGGGCGGGACGGGATCATCACCGCCTGGCAGATGCTGTGGCTGGACCCGTCGCTGGCCAAGGGGGTGCTAACCTATCTCGCCGCGCGTCAGGCAACCGAATTCTCCGCCTTCCAGGACTCGGCGCCGGGCAAGATCATGCACGAGACCCGCGGCGGCGAGATGAGCGCCCTGGGAGAGGTGCCCTTCGGCCTCTACTACGGCGGGGTCGACACCACCTGTCTGTTCGTGGCGCTGGCCGGGGCCTATGCGCGCCGAACCGGCGATTTCGCGCTGATCCGCACCCTGTGGCCCAATCTGATCGCCGCCGTCGGCTGGATGAAGGACCACGGCGACATCAATGGCGACGGCCTGATCAGCTATCAACGCGGCGCCGAGACCGGCCTGTCGAACCAGGGCTGGAAGGATTCCGAGGACTCGATCTTCCACACCGACGGCCGCTTCCCCAAGGGTCCTGTCGCCCTGCTGGAAGTGCAGGGATACGCCTATGCCGCGTGGCGGGCGATGGCCGATCTGGCGGGGACGCTGGGCGACGACCGGCAAGCGGAATGGGCGAGGCAGGCCGAGCGGGTCCGGGCTCTGGTCGAGGACCGGTTCTGGATGGAAGACGAGGGCTTCTACGCCATCGCCCTGGATGGCGACGGCGACCAATGCCGGTCGATCGGATCCAACGCCGGCCACCTGCTGTTCACCGGCCTGCCCTCGGTCGAGCGGGCCAGACGGGTGACGAAACGGCTGCTGGGCGCCGAGTTCCGCTCAGGCTGGGGCGTGCGGACGCTGGCGACCGGTCAGGCCCGGTTCAATCCGATGAGCTATCACAACGGCTCGGTCTGGCCCCACGACACGGCCATGGCGGCGGCAGGCATGGCCCGCTACGGCGAGCGGCGCGCGGTGGCCCTGCTGCTGGGCGAGATCTATGCGGCGGCGGCGCATTTCCACCTGCGCCTGC
>JALYPS010000394.1 GCA_030856285.1 Pseudomonadota bacterium | reverse complement strand
GGGTCATGCGGGAGATACGTCGGCACGTCCCGGGAAGTTTCAAGTGCGCCTTCCTTCTCCCCTTGAGGGAGAAGGTGCCCCCGGAGGGGGCGGATGAGGGGTGAAACACCCCTCTGTCCGTGGACCGCGGCTGCTCCCACCCGGAAGGTTGCGGAAACAGCCCCCTCATCCGGGCCTCCGGCCCACCTTCTCCCCCGAGGGGAGAAGGATCAGTTGAGACCGATCCCCTCATCCAGCCCCAGCATCAGGTTCAGGTTCTGCACCGCCGCCCCCGACGCCCCCTTGCCGAGGTTGTCCAACAGGGCGACCAGCCGGACCTGATCCCCGCCCCGGTCCCCGAACACATGCAGCCGCATCCGGTTGGTCCCGTTGAGCCCCTCCGGATCGATCCCCGTCATGGCCTCCGTCGCCTCCAGCTCCGCCACCTCGACGAAGCGCGACCCAGCATAGGCCTCGGCCAGCGCCCCGTGCACCACCTCGACCGACGGCGACGACGGCAGAGCAGCCAGTTGCAGCGGAACCTCGACCAGCATCCCCTGCCGGTACGCCCCCACCGCCGGAGCGAACAGCACGGGCCGCTCCAATCCGGTGTGCAGCGTCATCTCCGGCACATGTTTGTGCTTCAGCGACAGGCCATAGGCGCGGAACGCCCCCGCTCCCCCGGCTTCGAACTCCGCGATCATCGCCTTGCCGCCGCCCGAGTATCCCGACACCGCATTGACCGTGACCGGCCAGCCCGCCGGAATGATCCCCGCCGACACCAGCGGCCGGACGAGGCCGATAAAGCCCGTCGGATAGCAGCCCGGGTTCGACACCCGCGTCGCCGCCGCGATCTTCTCCGCCTGCCCCGGCGCCATCTCGGCGAAGCCATAGGTCCAGGCCGGATCGACCCGATACGCCGTCGAGGCGTCGATCACCCGCACCTTCGGATTGTCGATCATCGCCACGGCTTCCTTCGCCGCGTCATCGGGCAGGCACAGGATCACGGCATCGGCGCCGTTCAGCGCCTCACGCCGCGCCTCCACGTCGCGCCGCCGGTCCCCAAGCAGAATCAGCTGCAGATCCCCACGCGCCTCCAGCCGCTCGCGGATCTCCAGCCCCGTGGTCCCGGCCTCGCCGTCGGTGAAGATGGTGTGGGTCATATGACCTCCAAAGAAAAAGGGCGCTCCGGTTTCCCGAAGCGCCCCCATCCATACCGTAGTGAAACGGCTTAGCGCTTCGAGAACTGGAACGACTTGCGGGCCTTGGCGCGGCCGTACTTCTTGCGCTCGACGACGCGGCTGTCGCGGGTCAGGAAGCCGTGCGGCTTCAGGACCGGGCGCAGCGCCGGCTCATAGTGGGTCAGGGCGTGCGAGATGCCGTGGCGGATGGCGCCGGCCTGGCCCGACAGGCCCGAGCCCTGCACGGTGCAGTCGACGTCGAACTGGGTCAGACGGTCGGTCACTTCCAGCGGCTGGGCGATCATCATGCGCAGGATTTCGCGGGCGAAATACTGCAGCTGATCCTTGCCGTTGATGGTGATCTTGCCCGAGCCGGGCTTGATCCACACGCGGGCGATCGCGTTCTTGCGCTTGCCGGTCGAATAGGCGCGGCCCTGGGCGTCCAGCTTTTGCGTATAGACCGGGGCGTCGTTCTCGGCGGACACAGTGCCCATGCCACGCAGGGCGTCAAAGCCGGTGGCGGCGGGGGCGTCGTTCTCGACGACGGGCGTTTCAGCGGTCACGTCGGTCATGCTCAGGCGCTCCGGGTGTTTTTGGAGTTGGCCGACTTGAAGTCGATCGTTTCCGGCTGTTGGGCTTCATGGGTGTGCGCAGCGCCGGCGAACAGGCGCAGGTGCGTCATCTGCAGGCGGGCCAGCGGGCTCTCCTTGGGCAGCATGCGCTCGACGGCCTTCTCGAGGACGCGTTCCGGGAAACGGCCGTTCAGAACCTTCTCGGGGCTGGTCGACTTGACGCCGCCCGGGTGGCCGGTGTGGCGATAGTAGATTTTGTCGGCCAGCTTCTTGCCGGTGAACACCACCTTGTCGACGTTGGTGACGACGACATAGTCGCCGCAATCGACGTGCGGGGTGTAGTCACCGCGGTGCTTGCCGCGCAGACGGTTGGCGATGAAGGTCGCGAGACGGCCCACCACGACGCCTTCAGCGTCGATATGGATCCATTTCTTCGTGACCTCGGCCGGCTTCAGCGAAGCCGTAGTGCTCTTCAGCATTTCAAGGGTCCTGGGAGACGAACGTTGCTCCTCCCAACGACCGGGACGAGCGGAAGGCGCGCTGATAGAGGACGGGGCGGCTCGGGTCAAGCTCGAGCGTATAGCCACACGTGCCATATCTTATTGAAATAACGTCACTAATCATTAGTGGTATTAAAATACCGTACAATTTACCCCTCTCCAGTTGGGTGGAGGCCAGTCGCATGCGACTGGCCGAACCCTCAGGGCTGGCCTGCCGCTCCGCCGGCCAAGGCCATCTGCAGCGCGCCCGAGGGTTCGCGGAAATAGCGGTCGATGCCATCGGCCACGGCGCGCATCAGGCGGCGGCGGGCGCGGCTGTCGTTCAGCATCCGCTCGTCCTCAGGATTGGTGATGAAGCCCATCTCCAGCAGGACGGCGGGCACGTCGGGGGCCAGCAGCACGGCCAGGCCGGCGTCGCGGTGGCTGCGGCGCAGCATCGGATGGTCCGCGCCCTCCAGCTCGCCCAGCAGGGTCCGGGCCAGCTGGGCCGACCGGTTCTGCGTGGCTCGCTGGGTCATGTCCAGCAGGATGCGGTCGACCGAGGGGTCGCGGCCCGGCAGGTTCAGGTTGCGGTGCCAGTTTTCGCCGCGGGTGAACTCGCGCACGGCCCGGCCGGCGCCCTGTTCGGACAGGGTGTAGACGCTGGCCCCGCGGGTGGCCGGATCGGCGCCCGCGTCCGCGTGCAGGGAAATGAACAAGTCGGCGTCGGCCTGACGGGCGATGGCGACGCGGCGGTACAGGGCGACATAGGCGTCGCTCTCGCGGGTCAGCCGCACCCGGTAGCGACCCGTGCGCTCCAGCTCGCGCTTCAGGTCGAGGGCGGCGGCCAGGGTGACGGCGCTCTCGCGGGATTCCGCGCCGCTGGCGCCGGGATCGCGGCCGCCGTGGCCGGCGTCGATGAAAATAAGGGGTCGTTCCGTCGGCCGCTCGGCCGCGCGGGGCGGCGGCGAGGGTGACGGCGCTCTCGCGGGACCCGGCCCCGTTGGCGCCGGGGTCGCGGCCGCCGTGGCCGGCGTCGATGAAAATGAGGGGCCGTTCGGGCGGCCGTTCGGCGCTGCGG
>JALYPS010000384.1 GCA_030856285.1 Pseudomonadota bacterium | reverse complement strand
CCTCGGTCCCCGCGTGCCGGGCCAGATCGGCGGCGACGCCGGTCGTCAGGCAGATGGCGCGGGCGGCGGCGATCTTCGCCTTCATCGCCGCCAGCATCCGGCGAACGTCGGGGTGATCGACGATCGGGGCGTTGGCCTCGCCGGTCCAGACCGAGCGGCCCTGCCGCCGCTCGCGGGCGTAGGCCAGCGCGTGCTGATAGGCGCGTTCGGCGATGCCGACGCCCTCGACGCCAACGGCGAGGCGGGCGGCGTTCATCATGACGAACATATGGGCCAGGCCCTGATTGGGCTGGCCGACCAGTTCGGCGGTCGCGCCCTCATAGGCCATGACGCAGGTGGGCGAGGCGTGGATGCCCAGCTTGTGCTCGACCCCGACGGCGCGGAAGCCGTTGCGCGCGCCCAGCGACCCGTCGTCACTGACGAGGAATTTCGAGGCCAGGAACAGACTGATCCCCTTCGGTCCCGGCGGCGCATCGGGCAGGCGGGCCAGCACCATGTGGATGATGTTGTCCGTGGCGTCGTGGTCGCCCCAAGTGATGAAAATCTTCTGGCCGGACAGGCTGTAGGTCCCGTCGCCGTTGGGCGTCGCCGTAGCGGTCAGGGCGCCGAGATCCGAGCCGGCCTGCGGTTCGGTCAGGACCATGGCCCCGGTCCATTCTCCGCTGACCAGTCGGGTCAGATAGATCTCCTTCTGACGGTCGGTCCCGTGGCTCTCCAGCGCCTCGATGGTCGCCAGGGACAGCATGGGGCAAAGGCCGAACGCCATATTGGCGGCATGCACCGTCTCATAGGCCGCCAGCTCAAGCGCCTTTGGCAGTTGCTGGCCGCCGGCGTGGGCGGGAGCGGACAGGCCGGTCCAGCCACCCTCGGCGAACTGGCGATAGGCGTCGGCGAAACCGGGCGCGGCGGTGACGGCGCCGTCGGCCCAGGTCGAGCCCTTCAGGTCACCGCTCCGGTTCAGAGGTGCGAGCACGCCTTCGGAAAACTGCGCCGCGGCTTCGAGCACGGCGCCCAGCAGGTCGGCGTCATAGTCCGGAAAAGCGCCGGTGGCCGCGACCCGGTCGATGCCGGCCACGGCCTGCAGGGTGAAGGCGAGATCGCGGACGGGCGCGCGGTAGGTCATGGCGGTCGGGCCTTGCTGTCGGTCTGATGCGCGTTCATGCCGCCTTGCCGCAGGGGCACGCAAGACTCGGCTTGGCGAAGGCCCCAGGGTGGGCCAAGTTGCCACGCTCCAATGGGAGTCATTCATGGCTGAACCGCGCAACCGCTATTCGACCGTATCGCTGGTCCTGCACTGGTTGATCGCCGCCCTGGTCGTGACCCAGCTGATGCTGATTGCCATATATGAGGCGACCGAGGGCCAGCCCTCATCGCGAGAGTATCTGCAACTCCACAAGTCCACAGGATTGAGCATCCTGGTACTCACCTTGGCGCGACTGGCCTGGCGCGTGGCAAACCCGGCGATCGCCTTGCCTTCGGAGATGCCGCGCTGGCAGAGGCTGCTGGCGCGGACCAGTCACGTACTGTTCTATATTATGCTGATCGCCCTGCCTCTGGGCGGCTGGGCGGCGTCCTCGGCGGCAGGACGACCGATTGCATGGTTCGGCCTGTTCGACTGGCCGCTGCTGCCCCTGCCCCGGGACCGCGAACTGGCGGGCGCCGTTATTGAGGCTCATGAGTTCGCAGGCAAGTTGATGATCGCTCTCATCGCCTTGCACGTTGCTGGCGCGCTGAAGCATCATTTCGTCGACCGGGACAACGTCCTGCACCGGATGATCCCGTGGATCCCGCGGCGGCCGTGAGGCGGCGCGCGGTTCTGGCCTTCGCCGGCCTGGCCCTGTTGACGCAGACGGGAGCGGCGGCGATCCCGTGGACAGTGGACCGGGACGCCTCCCGCATCGAGATGTCGGTCCGGGCCTTCGGCGGCTCGCACAGCGGTCGGTTCGGCGATTGGCGGGGCGACATCGTCTTCGATCCCGCCGAGCCTGACCGGACCCGGGCCACGGTGGTTGTCCAGTCAGCCTCGCTGGCGATGTCGCCGGCCGTCGCGTCACGCCGCGCCACTGGTCCCGCCTTCCTCGACGCCGCCCGCTATCCGCTGATCCGGTTCGACCTGCGGGCGCTGGAGCCGCTCGGCGGCGACCGCTACACGGCCCGCGCCGAGGTGACGATGAAGGGGGTGACCCGGCCGGTCGCCTTTCCCGTGGACTTGCGCGTCACCGGCGACCGGGCGCATCTGAGGGGCGCGTTCGTCCTGAACCGCACGGATTTCGGCATAGGGACATCGGGGCCTTGGAACGGGCTGGTCGGACGGCAGGTGACGGTGCGGGTGGCGCTTCAGGCGCGCCGCGCCTGACTGTGTCCGACGCCGAAGCCGCCCGCGCCCTGGCCGACGGCGGCCTCGTCATCCTTCCGACCGAGACCGTCTATGGCCTCGCCGCCGACGCTGGAAACGCCGTCGCCGTCGCCGCCATCTTCGAGGCCAAGGGCCGGCCGCGCTTCAATCCCCTGATCGCCCATGTCGCCGATGCGGTGCAGGCCGAGGCCATCGCCATCTTCGACGCCCGGGCGCGAGCCCTGGCCGAGGCCTACTGGCCCGGTCCGCTGACCATCGTGGCTCCGGTCCGCGACCGCGACCGGGTCTGCGACCTGTCCCGCGCCGGTCTGGACAGCGTCGCCGTCCGTGTCCCAGGCCACGCCCGGGCCCGCGCCGTGATCGCCGCCTTCGGCCGCCCCGTCGTTGCTCCCTCAGCCAACCGTTCGGGCCGCCCCAGCCCCACCACCTTCGCCGACGCGGTTGAGGAGACCGGCGCCTTCGCGGCGGCACTGATCGACGGCGGCGACTGCGCCGTGGGTGTCGAGAGCACGGTGGTGTCGGTGCTGGACGGCCGCGTCTCCCTGCTGCGCCCCGGCTCTGTCACCCGGGAGGATATCGAGGCCGTCGTCGGCCCGCTGGACCGCGACGGGGAGGGGCATCGCTCGCCGGGGCGGATGGCGTTGCACTATGCCCCCGATGCGCCGGTCCGGATTGAGGCGGAGGCGGCGCGGCGCGGCGAAATCCTGCTCGGCTTCGGCCCCGGCCTCGGCGCGTTGCGCTGGAGCCTGAGCCCCTCCGGCGACCTCCGGGAGGCGGCCGCCAATCTCTTCCGCCGGCTGCGCGAAGCGGACCGGGAGCGGCCCGCTGGGATCGCGGTGTCGCCGATACCGGAGCAGGGGCTGGGCGAGGCGATCAATGATCGGCTGAGACGGGCGGCGGGGTTTGTGGGCTGAGCGCGGGCGTGTTCCTGATGAAGGCCCTCCCCAAGGTGCACGGCTCCCACGGCTCTTCACTAAAGCTGCCGCTTTGGGACCGGCTGGAGCGGGAGACGAAACGGTCGTTGAAGAATGACCAGCGGGCGAGTCCTTGCGAACTGCCCAAGGGCTCTCCCCCATCCTTGGGGACCAGTTCCAATCCGATGTTAGTCGTGCGGCCCGGGCAGAAGCCGCTGGTCCGACGGTGCCAGACATCTTCCCTGACTTGCTCTAGGATATCGTCTGTCAGATCGGGAACCAAGGTCAGCCGGGCCTCGCCTCCATCGCAAGTCACTACATAGAGACAAGCGGCCTGCCCTAAGTCGGCGCGCTCGTCGAGGTAAGCTTGAGCATCTTTGACGATCTCGGCCTCAGTCAGGGTCAAGTAGTTCAAGAGGCGGGCAGCGATGTCGAGAGGACCGGCGAAAACGAACAGCCCAGTCGCCAATAACAGCGCGACCCAAGGCCATGGTCCACTCTTGCGCTGCCGCATTACTTTTCGCCCCTACTGCGCCGTCCACCCGCCGTCGATCGAGAAGCTGGCCCCGTTCGCCGACGCGCCGAGGTCGCTGACCAGATAGAGCATCATCCCCGTCAGCTCGTCCGTTGTCACAAACCGTTTGGTCGGCTGCGAGCCGAGGATGACGTCCTTGAGCACCGCCTCCTTCGACATGCCGCGCGTGCGCGCCTGG
>JALYPS010000343.1 GCA_030856285.1 Pseudomonadota bacterium | reverse complement strand
ATCAGCGCGCCGACGCCGGGCTGACGACGCGCCACCTCGGACGCCGCCACGATCAGGATCGCGGAGACGACCGCCTTGATCAGCAGGGCCAGCAGGGGGCTCAGGAGGATTTGCCGATGTGGGCGATCGAGGCGATCTCGACCAGAAAATCGGGCCGCACCAGGCCGCAGACGATGCAGAACCGCGCCGGCTTCTCGCCGGGAAAATACTCCGCATAGACCTTGTTCATGGCCGCGTAGTCGGCCCAGTCCTTGAGGAAGATGTGGTTCATGGTCACGTCGTCCATGGTCCCGCCGGCGGTGTCGATCACGGACTTGATGGTCTCCAGCACCGCACGCGTCTGGCCCTCTGCGTCGCCGACATGGGCGACGTTATTATCCTTGTCGAACGCCAGCGTCCCCGAGACATAGACCATTCCGTCGGCCATCGTGCCGGGCGAAAAGGGGGCGATCGGCGTCTGGGTGCCGGGCGGGGTGATGACGGTCTTGGGCATGGGGCGTCTCCTGTCAGGCCTACGGCGCGATCTGTCCGACGACGCCCTTGAAATCGGCGACGCTGGAGACCCAGCCGAAGAAGGTTTCGATGTTGTAGAGGGCGGCCTGCTGCACGAACTCCGGCCCGGCCTGATGGGTGGCGTCCTCCAGCACAATGCCGAAATACTCGAGGAAGAAGCCGTCCCGCAGGGTCGATTCCACGCAGACATTGGTGGCGATGCCGACGAAGACCAGATTGCGGATGCCGCGCGACCGCAGCACGCTGTCCAGCTGTGAGTTGAAGAAGCCGCTGTAGCGCGTCTTGTGCAGGACAATGTCGCCCAGCTCGGGCTTCAGCCCATCGACGATCTCATAGTCCCAGCCGCCACGCGCCAGCAGCTGGCCCTGCAGCTCCGGCCGCGCCCGCATGGTCTTCAGGGCGTTGGACTTGTGCCAGTTGGGCGAGCCCGGCCCGCCCGCCTCGACATAGTCGGGGTCCCATCCATTCTGGAAATAGATCACCGGCATGCCGGCCCGCCGCGCGACCTCCAGCACCCCGCGGCTGTTGTCGATCACCTTCTGCGCGCCGGAGATGTCGAAACCCGCGAGATCGAGATAGCCGCCGGGCGAGGCGTAGGCGTTCTGCATGTCGATGACGATCACCGCCGTCTGGCTGACCGCCAGCGGGATCGGATCGGGCCGCGCGGGCAGGAGGAAGGTGTCGTCGGCCGGGGCCATGCGTCGGCAAATCCTGCGATTGATCGGCGGCCACCATGGCATAGGCTGCGGCGGCGCCAAACTGTCCGGGCGCGGAGCTGATGTCCCCATGTCCGACCGCCTGCCCGACGCCTCGCTGGACCAACTGTTCCTGACCGCCCGCACGCGCAATGGCTGGTCCCCCGCGACGGTGTCCGAGGCCTTGATCCACGAGGTCTACAACCTGGCCAAATGGGGCCCTACCTCGGGAAACTGCTGCCCGGGCCGGTTCCTGTTCCTGACGAGCGATGACGCCAAACAGCGGCTGTCGCCCTTCATGTCTTCCGGCAATCGGGCCAAGACGCTGCAGGCGCCGGTCAATGTCATCATCGGCTACGACCTGAATTTCGCAGTGCGCCTGCCGGAGCTTTATCCGCAGAATCCCGGCGCCGTCGGCTGGTTCGCCGATCCCGCGGTCGCGCGCGAAACCGCCCTGCGCAACGGCTCGCTGCAGGGCGCCTATCTGATGCTGGCGGCGCGGTCGCTGGGGCTGGATTGCGGCCCGATGTCCGGCTTCAAGGCCGCCGGCGTCGATGAGGAATTCTTCGCCGGCACGCCCTGGCGGACCAATTTCATCTGCAACATCGGCTATGGCACGGACGAGAACCTGCACCCCCGCAATCCGCGCCCGACCTTTGACGAGGCCTGCGCCATCCTCTGACCGGCGGTGCTAGAACCGGGCCTTCAGTCCGATGACGAACCGGGTCGTTTCGGCCTCGCCCCCCGCGGCCTCGATATAGTCGGCGGCAGCCCCGAAAGCCCGACTCCATTCGACGCCGTCTGTGCACCTTGCCGGCATGGCGAGGTCAAGCGCTTTGGCATGGAGGGAGGGGTTCCGATTCCGGCGCGTCTTGACGCGAAGGCTGACGGACGGTCCAGTCCTCCCGTCGAGGAGAAGTCGTTTGACCCCAGCCACCCCGTCCCGTCGCCTGATCATCGGCGCCGCCATCGCCCTGGGCGCCGGCCAGGCCGCCTGCGCACAAACGCCGCCGCCGCGGGCTCTCGCCGTCCACAAGACGCCGACCTGCCCCTGCTGCGACGGCTGGATCGCCCATATGCGGCAAGCGGGATTCGTCGCCACGGTCACCATCCTGAATGACCTCCGCCCGCTGCGGATCAGCCGGGGGCTGCCGGACGCGCTGGCCTCCTGCCATACCAGCCTCATCGGAGGCTACCTCATCGAGGGACATGTGCCCGCCGCGGATGTCGTCCGCCTGCTCGCTGAACGTCCCGACGCCGTCGGCCTCTCCGTTCCGGCAATGCCGCTGGGTTCGCCCGGCATGGAGACGCCCCAGGGTCACAAGGACCCCTTCGACACCCTGCTCGTCCTGCGGGCGGGCGGCGTTCGGGTATTCGCCCGCCACAACCAGTCGGCCTGATCCCCGCCGCCCGCCGGATCCAGATTCCAGGAGCTTGCCATGTCCCGTGTCACCCTCGCACTCGCCGCATCGCTCGTCCTGCTTTCGGCCGCGCCCGCCTTCGCACAGGAGCACGCTCACGCTCATCATGACGCCGTCGGCGCTGTGGCCGCGGAAGCCGCGGATGCGGTCGTGGTGGTCGACGCCTTCCACGCCGCTCTGGAAGGTGGTGACACCGCCGCCGCCCTGGCCTTGCTGGCGCCCGAGGTGATGATCTTCGAGGAGGGCGGCGCCGAGCGGACGCGCGCCGAGTATGAGTCCCACCACCTCGGCGCCGACGCGGCCTTCGCCGCGGCATCCGAATCGACCGTGGCGCGGCGGTCCGGCTGGGCCGATGGCGATATCGCCTGGATCACCAGCGAGGGGCGGACGACAGGCCAGTTCAACGGGCGCGCCGTGGACCGGCTGACCGTCGAGACCATGGTTCTCAAACGGCACGCCGACGGCTGGCGCATCCACCACATCCACTGGTCCTCCCGCGCTCCGGCCGCCTGAGACGCCGTGGGTGACCGGTCGCGATGGTGTCAGTCCAGCGGCGGACCAGCCGGGCCCGGTGCGGATTCGCCGGCGCCGGAAGCCGGGAAGAACACGTCCGCCAGCGATCGGGTCTCCGGCAGGATGTAGACGATCCCGGTCGTGCCGTTGAAAGCGAGCTGCACGACCTCGTCGTAGAATGTCCGCGACACGTTCACACAACCATACGAGATCCGGTTGTCCTCGGCCGTGGCCGAAGCGAGGCGTTGCAGCCGCCGGTCGGCCGCCCGCGTGGTGACCACCGGATGCAGGGAAAGGGCGGCGTCATAGTCGATCCACAGAATGCCCTTGCCGCCGAGGTTCTCGCCCATTGAAGCCAGGAACCGCCCCGCCGGGGTGACGCGTTCCCCGGGTGCGATGGCGGACAGGGGGCGGTCGCCTATGCCGGCGGGTGAGACGTCGCCTCGCGCCAGCCCCAACAGGGCCGGCGAGGTACCGAGGTGTTGCCCCTCGCGGTCGAAGGCTGACACCTCGGCGTTGATCTTGTCGATGATCAGGAAGGGCAGGCCCTGATTGTCGGCCGTCTCAAGGACCCATGCCGTCATCTGTCGGGCGGCCGACGAGGCGTCCGCGTCGACGGGCCGGCCCGCGTCGCCGGGCGACCAGGAACGCTCGTCAGCGAGGCTGGACCC
>JALYPS010000308.1 GCA_030856285.1 Pseudomonadota bacterium | reverse complement strand
GGGTCCCATATCGCCGTAGACGGCGCCTTGGGCGACAGCCGGGCCGCGGCGGCGATATCCGTGGCCGGGGGCTGGGACGTCTACACGCCCCGCCGTCCCGCGCGCCGCATTCCCGTCCTGCTCATCTCCGCCGAAAGAGACACCCATGTCCGCCCGGTGAGCACCTCTCACTGGCGTCATTTCCTGATCGAGAACGGGGTGTCGGTCCGGGCCCGGACCGTTCGCGGGGCCGGCCATCTTATGAACCGGCGCCAGTGGGAACAGGTCTATGCCTATGCGCTGGACTTCTTCAACGGCAACATCGGCCGAATCTCACAGTAACTGGATCATCCATGGCATCTCTGAAGAACAGTCAGGGCTTTTCGACCCGCGCCATCCACGCGGGCCAGCGGCCTGACCCGACCACGGGCGCGGTGATGACCCCGATCTACGCCACCTCGACCTACGCCCAGGAAAGCCCGGGCGTGAACAAGGGCTATGAATACGCCCGCGGCAAGAACCCGACGCGCGAGGCGTTCGAGGCCTGTCTGGCCGATCTGGAGGGCGGGACGCATGGCTTCGGCTTCGCCTCGGGCATGGCGGCGACCTCGACGGCGCTGGAGCTGCTGGACGCTGGCTCCCACGTCGTCTCCGGAGACGACCTCTACGGCGGCTCGTGGCGGCTGTTTGAGCGGGTGCGGCGCCGGTCGATGGGGCTGGATTTCAGCTATGTCGACATGGCGGACATGGGCGCCGTCGAGGCGGCGATCACGCCGAAGACGAAGCTGATCTGGGCCGAGACCCCGACCAATCCGCTGATGAAACTGGCCGACATCGCCGGTCTGGCGAAGATCGCGAAAGTCCATGGCCTGCTGCTGATTGTCGACAACACCTTCGCCACGCCGTGGAGCCAGCAGCCGCTGAAGCTGGGCGCCGACGTGGTCATGCATTCGGCGACCAAATATTTGAACGGCCACTCCGACATCATCGGCGGGGCGCTGGTGACGGCGAACCCCGAGCTGGCGAAGGAGATCAAGTTTCTCCAGAATTCGGTCGGCGGGGTGATGGGGCCGTTTGACGCCTTCCTCGCCAACCGGGGGCTTAAGACGCTGGGCCTGCGAATGAAGGCCCACAACGAGAACGCCCTGGCCGTGGCGCGCTGGCTGGAAGACCGGAAGGGGATCGCGAAGGTGATCTACCCGGGCCTGATCAGCCATCCGCAGCACGAGCTGGCGTCACGCCAGATGAACGGCCGGTTCGGCGGCATGGTCACGGCCTTGATCGACGGTGATCTGGAGCGGACCAGGCGGGTGCTGGAACGGGTGCAGGTTTTCACCTTGGCGGAATCGTTGGGCGGGGTCGAAAGTCTGGTCAACCACCCGGCCATTATGACCCACGCCTCGGTGCCCAAGGAACTGCGCGAGGCTGGCGGGGTGACGGAGAACCTGATCCGGCTCTCGGTCGGCGTGGAAGACGTCGAGGACCTGATCGCGGACCTGGATCGGGCGCTCGCGGTCTGACGACAGGCTGGAAGGGGCGATCAATCCTCGCTCAGCAGGGTCTCGCGCCAGAACAGCAGGCTGGCCCAGAACTGGTAGTCCTGGTTCACCTTCTTCGCGAAGCCGTGGCCCTCGTCCTGACCGAGCAGGTGCCAGGCGGTGCGGCCGCGGGCGCGGACCGCAGCGATCAGCTGATCGGCCTCTGACGCCGGGACGCGCGGGTCGTTGCCGCCGGTGACCACCATCAGAGGGATGTTGATCTCGTCGACCCGAGTCATCGGGGAAATCTCGATCAGGCGAGCGCGCTGGGCCGGGTCGCGCTCGTCGCCGTATTCGACCCGGCGCAGGTCACGGCGATAGGCCTCGGTGTTTTCGAGGAAGGTCACGAAATTGGAGATCGCGACCACGCAGTTCGCGCCGCGGAGGCGGTCGCCGTAGTGGATGGCCCCGGCGTAGCACATGTATCCGCCGTAGGAGCCGCCGGTGATGGCGATGCGCTCCGCATCAATGGCCGGATCGGCGCCGAGCCGGTCGAGATAGGCGCCGATATCGCGCACCGAATTCTCGCGCAGGTCGGGCCCGTTATCGAGACTGACGAACCGCTTGCCGTAGCCGGTTGAGCCGCGAACGTTGGGGAAGAAGACGGCGACCCCCAGTTCATTGATCAGGTAGTTGTTGCGGCCCATGAAGCCGGGGCGGCTCTGGCCCTCAGGCCCGCCATGGATATTGACGATCAGCGGACGACGGCCCGGGAAGCGGGCGGCGTCGGGGCGGTAGAGGAAGCCGGAGACGGGTTCTCCGTCGAAACTGGCGACCTCGATCAGCTCAGGCTCGACGTTGCGAGTGACATCCAACCCTCCGGTCTCGCTGCGGGTCCAGCGCGTGACCGCCAGGGACTGGGGATTGACCGAGAAGGCGTCGGACGCGCTGCGGGCCGAGGAGAAGGTCAGACCAATATCGCCCCAGGGCGCGATGTCGAGGCCGCCGGCGATGCCTGCGGGCAGGCTGTCGACCGTGCGAACCTGGCCCGACGCGGGATCAAGCAGCCGCAGGCGGGTGCTGCCCGCCGCGTTGATCGTATAGGCGATGAAGCCGCCGTCCTCGGCGATGTCGAAGTCTTCCACGTCCCAGCGCGGTTCCGTCGAGACGGGCGTGAAGGCGCCGGTGGCCATATCGATCCGGCCCAACCGCTGAAAGTCGCTGTCCTCGTCGGAGGTGACCCATAGCGTCCCGTCGGGCGCGAACTCGGCTCCGCCATAGGCGATCGGCAGGCTGTGATCGCCAATCGGGGTCATGCGCCCGCTGGCGAGGTCGAGGGCATGGAGGTTGGACTTGGTGACCTGAATCCCCTGGACGACCAGGGCGGTGCGACCGTCGGGCGAGAAGTCGGAGATGCTCCAGCCGCCGCCGCTGACCTCGGCCACCATGCGGGCGCTCGAGGGATCACGCGGGTCCATGACATAGAGGTCGCTGTCCCGGCCGTTGCGACGCATGGAGGAATAGCCGATCAGGCGCCCGTCGTGGCTCCAGGCGCCGAAGCCGTTGCGGCTGCGTCCGCCATCGGTCAGCAGGGTCAGGCGGCCGTCGGCCAGCGTGTACAGCTGGACGAACTCATCGCCCCCCTTGTCCTTGCTGACGATCAGCACGTCGCCGGCGGGGGACCAACGGCCGCCGACGGGTTCCACCTCGAAGCTGAGCTGCTCGCGGGCGCCCATTGGCATGGCGATGCGATGGATCTGGGCCGTATTGCCGAAGCGGGTGGAAACGAGCATCGACCGGTCGGCCGCATTCCAGCCCGCGAAGCCGGCGGTGCGGAATTCCATGTAGGGCCGGGTCTCGGCGGCCAAGGCCGCCGGAATGGCCGGGATGCCGTCAGCGACCAGGGCCGCGGGTTTCTCAACGACGCCTGAGACCTGGGCCAGAACAGACGTCGGCGCCAGGGCGCAGGCCAGGATAATGGCAAGCGGACGGATGCGCATGGAACCCCCTGTTCAAGCGGACGCGATCCGCCGATGCGGGACGTTGTCAGCGAACGGGGTCTGAGTCCAATCCAAGGGGCAGGCCCCCGGTCGCAGGCGGGATCTAGGCGGCCTTGGAGTCCGGCAGGGCGGTCTGGTGGCCGCTGGCGGGGACGACCTTCTTCTTGGCCGGGGCGCGGGGCTTTTTGACCGTGGTCGACGGCGCGGCGGAGCGGCGGGCCACTTCTTCGTCGATCAGGGGCACCAGTTCGGCGGCGGTGGCCATCTTGGTGGGGGAGCCGCTCTCGGACAGCCGGACCGCATTGAGGCGCAGCGCCTTCAGGTCGGCGTCGCTCATGGTCGGGAGCTTTTCGGCCAGCGGGGTCATCGGCTTCTCCTGGAGTTGAAAAACAGTCGGGCCGGCGCCTGTTCGGCGGCCGGCCCTTCCGTCAGCCGGGGATTAACCCCGGCAGGGTCGCTTGTCGGAAACTATTCGGCGGCCTTGAGGCGACCGGCAGATTCCTTGCCCGAACGCGAGTCGCGTTCGACTTCGTAGGAAATCTTTTGATTTTCGTTGAGCGTGCCCAGGTCGGACGTTTCAACGGCCGAGGCGTGGACGAAAACGTCCTTGCCGCCGTCGTCAGGGGCGATGAAGCCATAGCCCTTGGTGGAGTTGTACCATTTTACAGTGCCGGTAGCCATTTTAAGACCTCCGTTAGGCGTTGACCGCCGGAAGAGGTTCCGGGTCGGCCTGTCGGGTCTGAATGGGATCGGCTTTGGACCTCGGTGCGCGATGCAAAGGGGCAGCAGCGTTTCGCAAGAGATCGACGAAGCCTCAGATGGGCGCTTTGCGGCCGAATAGCAAGCTCGGTGATTCCGGAATGCAGATGCGGAGCCTGCAAAAGCAGGCCCCGCAAGCACATTGTCAGTTTGGCATGGAGACGGTGTCAGTGACGTGGATGACGCCGTTGGACTGAAACACGTCGGCCTGGGTCACGGTGGCGACGCCGCCCTTTTCGTCGGTCAGGATGACCGCGGAGCCTCGCATCGAGGCCGTCAGCGTTCCGCCCTGGACGGTCGTCAGTCGGGCGCGGCCGCCGCCGGCGCGGATCTGGCGCATCAGGTCAGCGGCGCTGACCCGGCCAGAGACGACGTGGTAGGTGAGGATTTTGGTCAGGGTCGCACGGTTGGCTGGCTGGACCAGAGTGTCGACCGTACCCGCCGGAAGCTTGGCGAAAGCCGCGTTGGTCGGGGCGAAAACGGTGAAGGGGCCGGGGCCCGACAGGGTCGGAACCAGACCGGCGGCGGTCACCGCGGCGACCAAGGTGGTGTGATCACGCGAGTTGACGGCGTTCTCCACGATGGTCTTCGTCGGGTACATCGCGGCGCCGCCCACCATGACAGTGGCCTCGGCGTCGGCGCCGGCGTTCATGGAATTCATGCCGCCCATCGAGGTACAGCCGGCGGCGGCGAGGGCGCCGACGGCGAGGGCCGTCATCAGTGCGGTGCGGGTCGGGGTCATCTTCATCTGCTGTTCTCCTGAGCGGCCGTCGATACGGCTCGCGGCAAAGACGGAGGCAGGCGGGATGCGGATGCGGGATTCTGGCGAACTGCGGCGTCTGGCCACGCCGCGCAACCATTCACCCGGAAGGACGTATCGGGCGCGAAAACGAAAACGGCGGCGAAGGCTTTCGCCCGCGCCGCCGTCGAAATCATGCGCCGGTGAGGGCGCGTGAACTCAGCCTTCGGTCTTCAGCTGACCAGCCGATTCCTTGCCCGAACGCTTGTCGCGCTCGATTTCGTAGGAAATCTTCTGGTTTTCATCCAGGCCGCGCAGGCCCGCTTGTTCGACGGCCGAGATGTGGACGAAAACGTCCTTGCCGCCGTCGTCAGGCTGGATGAAGCCGTAGCCCTTGGTGGAGTTGAACCATTTTACAGTGCCGGTAGCCATTTTCAGGACCTCCGCTAGCAGTTGGCCACAGGGAAAAGCCCCTGCGGTCTGTCGGGTCTGAATGGAGCGGCTAGACCTCAGTGCGAAAGCAGAGGGTGGCGTTTCGCAGAGAGCTCGACAAAACGCTTTTGGACTGGCGGCGCGCCGAAATCAAGGCGCCCCACGGCAGCGGTTATTCCGCGGCTTCGCCTTCCGGGGCGGCGACATAGTGTTCCTGGCACAGCTTGCGCAGGGCGGCCGTCAGGGTCGGGCCGTAGAGGGAATCCTGAATTCGCTCGAAGCCTTCGGCCTGGAGCGCCTGTTTGATCTCGCCGACCGTGCGGCAGCCTCCGGCGCGCGCCAGTTCATAGGCGCGTTCGAGGGTCGTGGGACGATGGCTGCTCATCCTTCCTAGATAGGGGCCCCGGCGGGAAAAGCGAGGCCTCCGTCGCGGTCTCAGAAGGCGAGGCTGATCCCGGCCACCAGACTGTCGGCATATTGCTCGCCCGGGACGTCGGCGTCGGTGGCGTAATAGCGCAGGTCGGCCTCGAGGTTGTCGGTCAGGGCGTAGGTGAAGCCCGCGTTCCAGGCCGTGTAGTCGAGGCTGTTGTCCTGCTCGCGGCGGCCGATCGCGGCCGTGCCTTCCAGCTTGTCAGTGAAGTCCCAGCCAAGGCGCGCCTCTACCCAGGTCCAGGCCTCGGTCCCGCCCATCCCGTCGGGCGAATACTGCAGCCGGACACGGCCGCTGGCCGGTCCGATCGAGCGTTTGACGTCGGCGGTGAACTCCCACGCGTTGTCGTCATAGGTCGGTGCGGCGTCGATCTGGGACTTGTGGGTGACGTTGAGGTCGAGGTCGAAGCCGGCGATCTCGGGCCGCAGGCCGGCGCCGATCTCCACCTCCAGCTCAGAGCCGCTGGAGCTCTTGATGGTCTGGAAGCCGGAGCCGGCGTAAATCAGACCCGAGGCGTTTTCCCATTCGGCCTCACCCCAGACATAGGCCTCGCCGTCGGACTTTGAGGCGCCCTTGGAGCGGTTGTCCGTGGCGGCGCCGACGGCGAAGGACCAGCTGCCGGTGGGGGCGGGGGCATCCTGGGCGGCGACCGGAGCGGCAAAGGCCCACAGGGTGGTCGCCAGAACACCGGCGGTCGTCAGGGTGCGGAGCATGGGTGAGTCGCCTCGTTTGAACGAGGCGGGGTCTAGAGCCGCTTCTTGTCGAATTTATCACAAGCCTGTGTGAATTCGTCCGTCAGCCGATGGATAAGCTCAGCCGTGGGCAGAACATCACGCACGCCGGCCGAGCCCTGGCCGGCGGACCAGACGGTTTTCCACGCCTTGGCCTCGTCGGCCATGTCCAGCTTGTGCTCGGGCAGGGATTTCGGATCGATGCCGTTGGCGACGAGGGAGGGCGTCAGGAAATTGGCCGGAATGCCCGAGACGGCCGGCGTGTAGGTGATGTCGGAGGCGCCGGCGTCGACAATCATCTGTTTGTACTCGGCCTGGGCCGTCGACTCCGTCGTCGAGATGAACCGGGTGCCCATATAGGCGAAGTCGGCGCCCATCATCACGGCGGCCGCCACGTCGCCGCCAGTCGACAGGCAACCCGACAGGATGATCGTACCGTCGTAGAAGGAGCGCACTTCCTCGACCAGGGCGAAGGGGTTGACCACCCCGGCGTGGCCGCCCGCGCCGTTGGCGACCAGGATCAGGCCGTCGACGCCGGCCTGGGCCGCCTTGCGGGCGTGGCGGACGTTGGCGATGTCATGAAAGACCACGCCGCCATAGCCGTGCACGGCGTCGACCACATCGCGGACCGCGCCCAGCGAGGTAATGACCAGCGGCACCTTCTCCTCGACCGACACCATCATGTCGGACATCAGGCGCGGATTGGTCGGATGGACGATGTGGTTGACGCCATAGGCCGCAGCGTCGGGGTTCAGACGCGACTTGATCTCGTGCAGCCACTCCCGATAGCCCTCGGTCGAGCGCTGGTTCAGCGACGGGAAGGTGCCGATGATCCCGGCGTTGCAGCTCTCGACCACCAGATCCGGCCCGGAGACCAGGAACATGGGCGCCGCGATGACCGGCAGCTTCAGACCCTTTTGCAGCGATGCCGGAATGGCCATGGCGTTTCCCCGAGTTGTCTTTAGCTACGGATAGCGGGCTGTCCCGGGGGAAGGCAAATGGTCAAACCCGCGCCCGGCGCCCAGCCGCATCCTGTTTTATATTTACCCGGGTATAAATACCCTATATATCATCCGGGTGAAAAGGAGACTCGTATGACGCCGCAGGAGCGAAAGGCATTGGTCACGGCCTACAAGGGGCGCAAGACCGTCGCGGGCGTGTTCGCGGTGATCTGCACGGCCACGGGCGAGACCTGGGTCGGCAAGAGCCGGCATATGGATACCGAACAGAACGGGCTCTGGTTCGCCCTTCGTCAGGGCGGCTCGCCGTTCCGCACCCTTCAGGCGGTGTGGAACGCCAATTCGGAGGCCGATTTCCGGTTTGAGCAGCTGGATCGACTACCCGAGGACGCCTCGCCCATGCTCTGTGATCTGGAACTGAAGGAAAGGGCGGCGCGTTGGACGGCGAGGCTGGGAGCCAGCGTCCTGCAGGCCGGGAGCCCATCTGTCCGGCGCGCCCTTTGAAAATTGGGCCGCATGGCCCTATTGCCTCCGGATACACTCCTCCTCGCCCGGCTCGTCCGGCCGCCAAGCTGGAAATCATGACCACTGACACCTCCGGCCTGCACCAGCTCGGCCAGCACACCGTCCAGCCGACCAGCCCGGAAGCGGCCGAACTGGAGCGGGTGCCCAATCCGCACGCGGGGACGCTGTATCTGACGCGCTTCACCGCGCCGGAGTTCACCAGCCTGTGCCCGGTGACGGGCCAGCCGGACTTCGCCCATCTGGTCATCGACTATGCGCCGTGCGACTGGCTGGTCGAGTCCAAAAGCCTGAAGCTGTACCTGACCGCCTTCCGCAACCACGGCGCCTTCCACGAGGACTGCACCGTGGCCATCGGCAAGAAGATCGCCGACCTGCTGCAACCGAAATGGCTGCGCATCGGCGGCTACTGGTACCCGCGCGGGGGCATCCCGATCGACGTCTTCTGGCAGACGGGCGTCGCGCCCGAGGGGCTGTGGCTGCCCGATCAGGGCGTGCCGACCTATCGCGGGCGGGGGTGAGACGCATCATGTCGCTTCGTCCGTTCCATCTCGCCTTTCCCGTTCATGACCTCGACGCCGCCCGTCGCTTCTGGGGCGGGACCATGGGCTGCCCCGAGGGGCGCAGTTCAGCCGAATGGATCGATTTCGACTTCTTCGGCCATCAGATCGTGACGCATCTCGTTCCGGGGATGGAAACGACCGACGCCGGCGGCAATGCGGTCGACGGCCATCAGGTGCCGGTGCCCCATTTCGGCGTGGTGCTGGAGATGAAGGATTGGCAGGCGCTGGCGGACCGCCTCAAGGCCGCGGGCACGAAATTCGCCATCGAGCCCTGTGTCCGGTTCAAGGGCGAACCGGGCGAGCAGGCCACCATGTTTTTCCGCGATCCGAGCGGCAACGCCATCGAGATGAAGGCCTTCGATGACCTTGGCCAACTGTTCGCAAAATAGCGGGACCTCAGCAGGGCCCTCCTAGAGGTACGGCCCCCACATGAAGGCGATCGTTCCGAAGACGCCGATCGCCGTGAAGGCCGCCGCGCCGAACACCAGCGCCGCGGTCAGGATCTTCGGAGCGGCGTGGGCGCTGCGACCGGCCCGGAAATATAGTTCCAGAAGCGCCAGCGGGATCAGATAGCTTCCGAAAACGAGGACGATGTCGGCCGGGCCGGACAGTTCGCCCGACATGCCGACCGGCCCCCGGTTGACCAGCACCCAGCCCATCAGCCCGACCCTGAGAAACCAGACGCCGCTCACCGCCATGAAGGTGCGCATGGCCCACATCCGGTGCTGCTCGAACCGTCGCTTGACTGCATACCGCCACGCCAGGCTGCCGAAGATGAGGATCAGCATCCCGTCGATGAGAATGGCGACCGAGGAGACGGCGGACAGGGATGTCCCCCGGACGAGCGTCAGCCAGGCGCCGCTCAACGCCATGACACAGGAGACGACGAGGAAGGTCCGTCCGGTCCAGCGGTGCCAGGTCGGAAACGCACGCCGCAACTGGGGGGTCAGTTGCATCAGCCCCGCCAAGGTCACGACCGACGCCAGCAGGACATGGGCGGCAAAGACGAAATTCCCGGCCTGGTCGCCGGCGATATGACCGTCAATCAGCGGCTTGTCGTTCCAGCCGGCGAAATTCCCGGCCACGGTGCGGGCGCCGTAGAAGGCGAGAATGAACCCGATGAACGCGGCCTGGCCGACGGCGGCGACGAGGAACCAGACGACGCCCGACCACCGAAGGGCCTGGGCGGCGATGCCCCCTGTGGGCGCCGAAGAAAGATTGCTGGACATGATGTCTCCCGACCGGCCCCGGAGGTGAGGGGCGCGGGCAGGGATGCGGGCGAGGCGGACAGGCGTCTCGCCGATTTGGAAATCGGCCATAAATTCTGCTTCCCGCACCCCTGCAGGTCCCGGCTCGCGCGCTGGACAGGGCCAAGTGCACGGGTCATGAATCCGTAAGCGTCCCGGGGGGATTGGTGTCCACGCAATCAAGCCTGAGCTTTTCAACGGTCAACCCGGCTGCGTCGCCCCGGTGGACCCCCGGTCGGCTTCAGACCTATGCGACGTTCTGCGCGGTTTCCTTCATCTGCAACATCGCGGCGCGGATGTCCGGCGGCCTGACTGAAACCCTCCTTTCGATCGTTGGCGTCGGGGCTTGTGGCTGGGCCTGGCTCCTGACGCGGGCGCTGTTTGACCCTGCGCCGCGCGACGTCTGGTGGCCGCGCGTTGTGGCTGGAGTGATCGCGGCCATGGGCGCCCTGTCCATCGTCGCGCCGGTCGACGGCGACCTGCACCGTTTCGCTGACAACGCCTATGCGCTGAGCGGTTCCGCAGCCCTGCTGATGATATTCATCGAGCCGTTCCACGCCGGCCGCGGCGATTGGGCACCCTGGGAGAAGCGGTTCCGGGTGGCCTTCCTTGCGATCTACGGGTGGCTGGTGGTCGTCTCGACCCTGTGGCTTCAGGCCTCGAACGGAACCCCCGCCGAGGTCTATCGCAATGACCTGACCCTGAACGCATGCGCCGCCGTCGGCCTCGCAGGCGGGGCGGCGGCGGTCTGGTTTCGCCTTCGCCATCCCCTCCCACGGCGGGACAGGGTGCCCTCTCGCCGCCGCGCGCCGACGAGCGAAGACACGCGCCTTGCCGAACGCCTACTGGAGCTTATCCACGCCGAAGCGTTCGATGCCCGGCCCGACCTCAAGATCGGCGATGTCGCGGCCCGTCTGAGGGAGCCGGAATACAAGGTTTCCCAGTGCATCAGCATCGCGCTGGGTTTTTCGAACTTCAACCGGCTGATCAACCACCACCGGATCGAGCGCGCGAAGCGTCTGCTCGCCGATCCGGATCAGGGTCGGTCCATTCTGGACGTAGCCTTTGACTGCGGCTTCGGGTCCGTCGGCCCATTTAACCGCGCCTTCAAGGATCAGGTCGGGATGACCCCGCGGGCCTTCCGTGCAGCAAGCCGCTGATCGAGATTGATGACCGAACCCCGCCGCCTTCCGCTCGAAACATGGGGCCGTCACTGGCTGGGGCGCCTCCAGACCGCGGCTGACCGCGCCGCCTGGAGCCGGTACGGCTTCGAATTCCTGATGTTC
>JALYPS010000290.1 GCA_030856285.1 Pseudomonadota bacterium | reverse complement strand
CACGGGAACCGCTCTCCCGGATCCTGTTTCCGCTCGGGCGCCAGATCTGAATGGCCGATGATGCGGGCGTCAGGGATGGTCCAGCGGGTGCGGATGTCACTGATCAGGCTGATCACCGCGTCGATCTGGACATCCGGGAAGTCGCGATAGCCGAACTCATGGCCCGGATTGACGACCTCGATGCCGATGGAGGCGGCGTTGCAGTCGGTCTCGCCCTGCCAGGCCCCCTGGCCCGCGTGCCAGGCGCGACGTTCCTCTGCCACGAGCCTCAGGATCGATCCGTCCTCATCGACGACATAGTGGGCCGAGACCTTCGCCGCCGGGTCGCACAGCCGGGCGACGGCTTCATCGGCGGTTTTCATGCCGGTGTAGTGCAGCACCAGCATGTCGGGCGGGCTGCGGCGGGAGTCGAAATTGGGGGACGGGGCGTCCTTCACGGTCAGCACGGCGCGACTTACCGACCCGGCCGCTCCCAGCCGTAGGCGACCCAGGCGCCGTCGACCTTGTGCGCTTCGATGACGTCATCGGCGCGGCGGGTGCGGACCACGGCCTTGCGGCGCGCGCCCATAGCGAGGCCGGCGAAGAAGACCAGAATGGCGGCGAACAGGGCGATGACCGCCACGGCGACGGCGGTGAAGACCGCCAGCACAGCGCCCACGGCCATGGCGACGACGGTCGCGATCACACCCGCCAGCCACATGACCGGGGCCAGCAGTCCGTTCGACGGACGGCGCGCAGACGGGCCGAAGATCAGACGGTCGGACTCGGTCATCAAATCACCTTCTCAGACGCTGGAAACAACGCCGAACTCTCAATGTCGGTCCACACGGGTGAACGGTCAATGACCGGCCCCTTCACAGGCGAGTGTTCCGCTTCAATACGGCTGGTCCGCCAGCACCGAAGCGCCGGATGCCCGGGCCCGCTCGGTCTGGATGCTGCGGACAGCCGCCTCGGCCGCCGGGTCGTTCATGACCCCGCCGATTCCGATCAGCACCCGCGCCGCCTCGCCCGAGACGCCGAATGCCTGCGAGAGGGCTTCGAACGGGGACTGGGCTTCCGGATAGCGTTTGAACCGCACCGAGTCCCCATCCGGAATGCGAGCCAGTTCGCGCGCCTTGGCGATAGCCTCTTCCAGGCCGCCGAGCTGATCGACCAGCCCGATCTGTCTGGCCTGTGCGCCGGTCCAGACGCGGCCGCGGGCGATCTCGCGCACCCGGGCGGGCGGCAGGCGACGGCCAGCCGCCACGCGGGCGATGAACTCTTCATAGGTCCGGTCGATCTGGGCCGCGAATGCCGCGCGCTGCGCCGGGCTGAAGTCCTGCGAGGGCGAGAAGGCGTCCGCGTAGGGGCCGCCTACGGTCAGATTGCGCATGTCGACGCCGAACCGGCCCAAGGCGTCGGCCAGCACGAACTTGCCGCCATAGACGCCGATCGAGCCGGTCAGGGTCGAGGGTTGCGCCACGATCCAGTTCGCTTCCGAACTGATCCAGTAGCCGCCCGACGCCGCATAGTCGCCCATCGACACCACCACCGGCTTGCCTGCCGCCTTGGCCGCGCGCACCGCCGCAAGGATCTGTTCCGAGGCTTCCGGCGACCCGCCGGGTGACGAGACGCGGAAGACGATGGCCTTGACGCTGTCGTCCTCAATAGCTTCGTAGATGGCCTCGGCCAGATCATCCGACATGATCGAGGAGCCGCTGCCGAACGGGTCGGCGCCGCCACCCGTGCCGGTCATGATGGCGCCCTCGCCGCCGACGATGGCGATGGCGTTGCGGCCCGAGCCGCCGCGCTCGCCCTGCGACGCGGCATAGTCGGAGAATTCCATGATCTCGGCGTTGCGGCCGGCCCGGCGCTTCGCCTCGGCTTCTGCCTCCTCGACCTGACCGATCTTGTCGATCAGACGCCGTTGCAGCGCCTGGGCCGACGACCAGGGGCCGGCTTCGATGGTCGCGCGCAAGGCCGCCGGGGTCACCTTCCGGTCCTGCGCCGCATTGGCGAGGGCCGAGGTGTAGATGGAGGTCATCCAGGCCGACATCGCCTCGCGGTGGGCCGGGGTGAAGTCGCTCTCGGTGTATTCGTTGACGGCGTTCTTGTACTCGTAGCGCTGCTCGAACTCGGCGTTGACGCCGTACTTGTCGAAGGCGCGACCCAGGAAGATGCTCTCGGTCGAGAAGCCGGCCAGCTGGAAGCTGGCGGTGTTCTGCATCCACAGCTCCGAGGCCGAGGCCCCGATCATATAGCTGGAGACCGTGGCACCGACCGGCTGGAAGCCCTGGCTGTGGGCGAGCACGACCTTGCCCGAGGCGCGGAAACGGCGAACGGCCTGGCGAATCTCGTCGGCGGCGGCGGGCGTGATGCCGGCCTCCGGCAGGCGGATCAGCAGAACCTTGACCCGGTCATCGTCCTCGGCCTGGGCCAGGGTGTCGACGATCTGCAGCGTCGACAGGCCCGACCCGCCGAAGATGGCGAACGGATTGTTGGGGGCCTGATCGGTGACGCCCTCGCGCAGGTCCAGCTCCAGCACCGTGTTGCGC
>JALYPS010000285.1 GCA_030856285.1 Pseudomonadota bacterium | reverse complement strand
AGTGTAGGGCGTCGGCGCCGCCACGACTTCGCAACCGCGGGCGGTCAGGGCGTTCGACAGGGCGATGAAATGCCGGTCGGGCTTGCCCGCGGCCAGTACGCGCAATGGCGTGGCGTCGAGGTCGGCGATCGGCAGCGGCTGGCCCCGCGCGGCGAAGGTGGCCTCGCGCAGCGACACTTCTTCCTCGGCGATTGCGGACCGGACCAGGCTTTCCAGCCGCAACGCCGCCTGGGCCGCGTGGGGAGGACTGGACATGACGATGTCGGCGAGCCCCGGCTCCCAGGACGTGGCCTGCGGTCCGATTGCGAGAATCGGCAGCCGGCGCGGGGTTACGGTCTGGCGCAGGGCGCTGATCCCCTCGACTGCGTCGGGCATGCCGGCGTCGAGAATCACCGTTTCCAGCGGCCAGTCGATCAGCGCCTGGATGGCTCCGGCCAGGGAGCGGGCGGTCACAGTGCGCCAGCCAAGGGCGTCCAACCCCTGACACAGTGGGCCGATCAGGCCGTCGTCGGGGGCGACGACCAGTATGCGAGGCTCGGAACCCAACGTGAAATCTCCAGGCGCCCCAGCCCCGGGCGCGGTCTCATGGCGCCGGACCATAGCGATGGCAGGCGCCTCCAGGCAACGGGTTGACCGTCGCTTTTCACGGCGGGTTTCCCCTCGCCCGAATTGGGGTAGTAGTGCGAGCTTGCAGGGTTTGGGGACCGGATTGCAGGCAAAGTCGGATATTGAAGCAGCGGCGCGCTGGGCCATGCCCATGCTGTGGGGCCGCTTGTCGGTCAAGGCGTTCACCCGCAGCTGGGGCCGCGACGTCATGCTCTACACCGGCGGCGTGTCCTTCTTCGCCCTGCTGGCGGTCTTCCCGGCCATCGCCATCCTGATCGGCTTCTACAAGGCGGTGCTGTCCATCGCCCAGGTCAGCGAACAGGCGGCGGCTCTCGCCGACGTGATGCCGACGGCCGCACGGGCCATCTTCCGGCTGGAGATCGAACGGCTGGCCAACGCCTCGGCCCGGACCGTCTCGGCCCAGAGCTTCTTCGCCGTGGTCATCGGCGGTTACGCCGCCCACCGCGGCTTCAAGGCCCTGCTGGCCGGACTGAACCTGATCCACGACGAGAAGGAGCCGCACGGCTTCTTCAAGTTCAACCTGCTGGCCTTCTTCGTGGCGCTGGCGGCCTTCCTGCTGTTCACCGTCGTCTCCGGCGCGGTGGTGACCTCACGACTGCTGGAGCACGCCGGGCCCGGTGGAGCAGCCACCTCCAGCGGCCTGCCGCTGGAAGGCCTGTGGCCGGCGCTCGGGCTCGCGATCGGCCTGACCATGCTCTACCGCTACGCCATGTCCCACCGGACGCCGGTGGCCTGGGCGCCGTCCATTGCGGGCGGCGTGGTGGCGACGGTGATGTCGACCATCTCGTCATGGCTCTGCGCCATCTATGTCGAGCAGATCGCGCCGCTGGGCGCGACCTACGGATCGGTCGGCGCGGTGGTGGTCCTGTTGATCTGGCTGTCGTGGAACGTCAACGCCATCTTCTATGGCGGCGCCTTCGCCACGGAGATGGAGATCGCCGCCCGATCGATGGGCGCGCCCGAGATCGAACCCGACGAACCCCTGCCGGAGTCGGTGGTCAGCCTGTCGGCGCGTCGGGCGTCACGACCACGATAGTGAGAACCCCGTCCGTCTCGTCGATCGAGACGGTTTCTCCGCCCAGCCCGGCCATCAGATGCGGCACGTCGATCCGCGCCATCGGATCCGTGGCCAGCAGGGTCAGGCGCGCGCCCGGAGCTGCTTCGCGCATCGCCTTCTGAAGTTTCAGGCTCGGGGTCGGGCAGCGGTGACCGCGTGCGTCGATGATCACGCCGATCCGGTCCAGCAGCAGGCCAAGCGCCACGCGGACGCTGGCCAGTCGGACTTCTTCGCGCCGGATGTCGCCGAAACGGCGCTCGACATGGATTGCGCCCGCCGGTCCTACGGCCCCGAAATGCACCAGACCCACCGGTTTGTCCGGCGAGCCGCCGCCCGGCCCGGCGACGCCCGTCACAGAGACGGAGACGCCGGCTGGAGACCGCGCGATGGCGCCGTCCGCCATGGCGCGGGCGACGAGTTCGGATACCGCGCCGTGGGCTTCGATCAGGCCCGCGGGCACACCGAGAAGCTCGGTCTTGGCGGCGTTGCTGTAGGTGACGAAGCCGCGCTCGAAGACAGCCGAGGAGCCCGCGATGGCGGTCAGGGCGCCGGCGACCAGTCCTCCGGTGCAGCTCTCGGCCGTGGCGATGGTCAGATCCCGCGCCACGGCCTTTTCGATCACCTGGCGGGCGAGGGTCTGGATGTCGTCGGGGAACATGCGTTCGAGGTCTTCCGGAAGGGCGGCGAGTCGGTCCAGGGTGGCGAGATGCGCCCGGGGATGGCGCCAGCATACGGGGCGGGCATGAGCGACACCACCGGAGACACGGGACTCGACGCGCGCATCGCACCGGACCGCCTGACGCCCATCCTGTTCGCGGTCGCCATCTTCACCTCGGCGGCGCTGGTGTTCGTGGTCCAGCCGATGGTGACCAAACTGGTCCTGCCCATGCTGGGCGGATCGCCGGCGGTGTGGAACACCGCCATGGTCTTCTTCCAGACCGCCCTGCTGGCCGGCTACGGATACGCACACCTGTTGCAGAAGGTCGGATCCATCAAGACCCAGGTGGGCATCCATCTGGGCTTGCTGCTGGTCGCAGCCCTGTTCCTTCCGCTCAGCGTCAACGGCCTGCTGGGCGATCCCGATCCGGCGACGCCGATCATGTGGCTTCTGGCCACCCTGACCCTGTCGGTGGGGGCGCCGTTCGCGGTGCTGTCGGCGACAGCGCCGCTGCTGCAGGCCTGGTACGCCCGGGTCCGCGCCGGTCATGCCGACGGCCAGAACCCCTATGTCCTGTACGCCGCCTCCAATCTCGGCAGCTTCCTGGCCCTGCTGTCCTATCCGATCCTGATCGAGCCGCTGGCGACCCTGTCGGGACAACGCGGCTGGTTCGGCTGGAGCGGCGGCTACGCCGTCTTCGTCCTGTTGGTGGTTGCGCTGGCCTTCACGGTCTGGCGTCGTCGGCTGGACCAGACGTCCGAACCCGCCCAGCTCGAGGCCAGCGCGCCGATGTCATGGCGCGAGAAGGGCATCCTCGTCCTGCTGGCCGCGGCGCCGTCCAGCCTGATGCTGGGCGTCACCTCCCACCTGTCGACCGACGTCGCCTCGGCGCCCTTCCTGTGGGTGCTGCCGCTGGCGCTGTACCTGCTGACCTTCGTCATCGCCTTCCAGAACCGGCCGTGGATTCCGCTGAACGTCACCCTGATCATCCAGGGGGCGACGGGCGCGATCGTGGTGCTGATCGTGGCCTTCCGCTCGGCTAACTGGTCGCTGGCGTTCGGCCTTCACCTGATCGCCTTCTTCTTCGCCGCCCTGATGTGTCACCAGCTGCTGGCGTCGAGGCGGCCGCCGCCGGACCGGCTGACGGAATTCTATCTGCTGATGTCGCTGGGCGGGGTCGTCGGCGGCGCGTTCACGGCCCTGCTGGCGCCCGTGATCTTCAACATGGTGTGGGAGTATCCGCTGGTGCTGGTGCTCGTCGGTCTGGCCCGGCCCTGGGGCAAGGGCCGGCTGACCGGGACTCACATCGGAACCCTGGTCGCCGCCGTCGTTGTCGCGGTCTCGCCCGTGCTGCTGTCGATCTGGCTCAACGCCAACGACGGCGCGCGCGGCTGGTTCTACGCCAATTTCCCGCTGGGCATGGACCAGCTGGCCATGGTCATGCTGATGCCCGCGGCCATCTGCGCCTTCCTGATCCGGGACAGGGCGCTGCTCTTCACCGCCATCCTGCTGATGATCACCCTGTCGGCCCAGTGGATCGCGCGCGGTTATGACTGGAGCTATTCCGAGCGCAGCTTCTTCGGCGTGATGCGGGTGGCCAATTCGCCCGATCAGCGGCTGGGCGGCGACGTCCATGTGCTGATGCACGGCACCACCCTGCACGGGGCCCAGGCCCGCGACGACCACTTCGATTGCGCGCCGACCCTCTACTATGCCGAGGCCACCCCGATCGGTCAGGCGGCGAGCATGGTCGAGCGGCGCGGCCCGGCGAAAATCGGTGTGGTCGGTCAGGGTTCCGGCGCCATGGCGACCTACAAGCGCATCGAAGACACGATGACCTTCTTCGAGATCGACCCGATGGTGGACCGCCTGTCGCGCGATCCGCAGTGGTTCAGCTACATCTCCTACTGCGCTTCGGGTCCGATCAACACCGTGCTGGGCGACGCCCGCCTGACGTTGGCGAAGGAGACGCCGGGGTCCTACGACCTGCTGATTATCGACGCCTTCTCGTCGGACGCCGTGCCGACCCATCTGCTGACCGTCGAGGCCATTGAAGGCTATCTGGCGTTGCTGAAACCCGACGGGGTCGTGGTGCTGCACCTGTCGAACCGCAACCTCGACATCACCCTGCCGGCCGTGGCCGCGGCCCAGGCGCTGGGCAGGCCCAGCCTGCACCAGCTCTATTATGAGC
>JALYPS010000255.1 GCA_030856285.1 Pseudomonadota bacterium | reverse complement strand
GTTTACACCGGGGGCCGTTCCGGGGCAAGAGGCGCGCGCCATGACAGATGCACCCGCCACTGCTGACGCCGCTGACATCCGGGGACGGCCGGGGGCGGGCGCCGTTCTGATGGAACAGCTGGGTGAGGCGGGGCAGCGACGTGAGAAGCGCCGCGACGTCCGTCCGCTGGGCCGTTTGCTGCCCTATGCGATGCGTCACAAGGGCCATATGGCGATGGCGGGGTTGTGGCTGATCCTGTCCACGGTCGCCTCGCTGGCCCTGACGGCGTCGGCGCGGGGCGCGATCGACAACGGATTCGACAATGGCGGATCGCAGCTGAACCTGTGGTTCCTGCTGCTGGGCGCCAACGCCCTGTTCCTCGGGTTTGCGACGGCGATCCGCTATTATTTCGTGACCAAGACCGGCGAGCGGGTCATCGCCGACCTGCGCAAGGGGCTGTTCGAGCGGATCCTGACGCTGGACCCGGCCTTCTACGCCTCGATGCGGACGGGAGAGGTGCTGTCGCGGCTGACGACGGACATCGCCCTGGTCGAGACCCTGCTGACCACTTCGGTGTCCTACGCCCTGCGCAACTTTCTGACGCTGATCGGCGGGACGGTGCTGCTTTTCGTGGTCAGCCCCAAGCTGACGGGCATGGTGCTTCTGGTCGTACCGCTGCTGCTAGGGCCGATCTTTCTGTTCGGGCGACGGGTGCGCAAACTGACCGTGGCGTCGCAGGACCGGTTCGCCAACGCCGTCGGCTTCGCTGGTGAGAGCGTTGATGCGATCGAGACCGTCCAGGCTTTCGGCCGCGAGGCCAGCGCCATCGACCGCTTCGGCAGGGCCGTCGAAGACGCGTTCGGCGTGTCACTGGTCAGGATGAAGGCGCGGGCGCTGATGACCGCCATGATCATCGTGGTGATGTTCGGCGGCGTCAGTCTGGTGCTGTGGCTGGGCGCGCAGGATGTGATCGCCGGACGGATGACGCCGGGCGCCCTGTTGCAGTTCGTACTGCTGTCGGTCTTCGCCGCGGGGGCGGTCGGGGCGCTGGGCGAAAGCTGGGGCGACGTGCAGAAGGCCGCGGGCGCCATGGAGCGGATCGACGAGCTGATGCGCAGCGAGGCGGCCATCCGGGCGCCGGCGGTCCCGCGCGTCCTGCCTGAGCCGCCGACGGGCGAGGTGTCGATGTCGGCGGTTCAGTTCGCCTATCCGGGCCGGCCCGATCTGCCGGCCTTGAAGGGCTTTTCGCTGACCGTCAGGCCGGGAGAGACAGTGGCGCTGGTCGGCCCTTCGGGGGCGGGCAAGAGCACGGTTTTTCGGCTGTTGCTGCGCTTCTACGATCCGCAGTCGGGCGTGGTCTCGGTGGACGGCATCGACGTGCGGGAGGCCGATCCTGTGGCGGTCAGAGGCCGGTTCGCCTGGGTGTCGCAGGAGGCGCCGCTGTTCTCGGGTTCGGCCAGCGAGAATATCCGCTTCGGGCGGGAGGCGGCCGATGACGACGCGGTCCGTGCGGCGGCCGTGGAAGCGCAGGCGCTGACCTTCGTTGAGGCCTTGCCGGAAGGGTTCGACACGCCGCTGGGCGAGCGCGGCAAGAGCCTGTCGGGCGGGCAGCGGCAGCGGATGGCCATCGCCCGGGCGCTGGTCCGGGACGCGCCGATCCTGCTGCTGGACGAGGCGACCTCGGCGCTGGACGCCGAAAACGAGCGGCTGGTGCAGGCGGCGCTGGATCAGGCCATGCAGGGCCGAACGACCATCGTCATCGCCCACCGTCTGGCGACCGTGCTGCGCGCCGACCGGATCGTGGTGATGGAGGACGGCCGGGCGGTGCAGGAGGGCACGCACCAGTCGCTGATGGCGCAGGGCGGGCTGTACGCGCGGCTGGCTGAGCTTCAATTCCGCCCCGACTAGGCGGTCAGCGCCGGGTCGAGATATTTGAGGTTGGCCTCGCGGATCTGCGCCGCCGCCTCGTCGTAGAGGAAGGGCAGGAAGGCGAACCGCTCGCCCCTCGTCACCTCTGTGGCCTCGTGCAGGACCGAGCACGAGAAGACCACGGCCCCGCCGGGCGGCGGACGGTATGTACGCGGCCCAAACTCAGGGAACCGCAGATCGCCGCCCTCATAGTCGGCATTCAGGTTGATCGAGACCGCGAACCGCCGGTGGGCCGTGCCCTTGGTGGTGTTGTCGCGGTGCGGGCGGAAGAAGCCGCCGGTCCCTGCGTCATAGCGGGCGACCAGATAACGTTCGATCCGCGTGGCCTTGAAGTTGAAGACTTTCTGGATCTGCGGCAGCAGGCGGCGGGTGAGCCGGGCCACGACCTGCTTTTGCAGCGCGTCTTCTTCGATGATCGCGTCGGAGCGGCGCTTGTGGTCCCTGTCCGTCATCAGGGTGGTGACGCCGCCTACCTCTCGCATGAAGCCGGAAGGCTGTCCCCCGGTCTCGCGGTAGAGGGCGATCAGCTGGGCGCAGAAAGCTGGCTCGAAAATGCGCGGCGTCATCAGCACCGGCGCCGAGCCTTC
>JALYPS010000232.1 GCA_030856285.1 Pseudomonadota bacterium | reverse complement strand
GCGAAAAGACGCTCGCCCGCGCCGACTTCCTGCATGGGCGGGCGGCGGAGAATGCGGTCGGCAGTCTGGAGGCGTTGATGCGGACCTGGCCCGAGGCGGCGGACCTGTCGGCGCATCCGGGAGCCTTCGCCGCGGCCCTGGCCGGCAGTGAGGCGGTGCAACGGGTCGGGCCGGTGAAGGCCGTGGGCGACCGGGCCGCGCGGGCGGGTCCGGGCGCGGCCCCGCCCGATCTGGCAAGCGGGTCGCAGGACCTGATCGTCTCGCTGATGAGCCTGCACTGGGCCAATGACCTGCCGGGCGCGCTGAGCCAGATCCGGCGTGCGCTGAAGCCGGACGGACTGTTTCTCGGCACGTTGCTGGGGGCCGGGACGCTGAAGGAGCTGCGCGCGGTCCTGACCGAGGCCGAGCTGGAGGCGCGCGGCGGCGCCCAGGCCCGGGTCTCGCCCTTCGCCGACGGCTTCGACGGCGCCGCCCTGTTGCAGCGGGCCGGTTTCGCCCTGCCGGTAGCCGACGTCGATCGGGTGACGGTGCGCTATCCCGACCTGATCGCCCTGATCCGCGACCTGCGCGCGATGGGCGAGACCAATGTGCTGGCGGGGGCCGTGCGGCCGCTGACGCGCGGCATCCTGGCCCGGGCGGCGCAGATCTATGCGGAACGGTACGCCGACGCCGACGGCCGCATCCCCGCGACCTTCGAGATCGTCCATCTCGCCGGCTGGGCCCCGCATGAGAGCCAGCAGAAACCGCTGCCACGCGGCTCGGCGAAGATGCGGCTGGCCGATGCGCTGGGCGTCAGGGAGCGGACGGGGGAGGACTGACGGACCCCCGGGGGAACCAATCCCGCCATGTCCGCTTTCCAACGATGGACCAGACGACGGGCGTCTGTGATCTGCCGTATGCTCGATATCCGCGAAGGCCTGAAATGCACGCTCTGCTCGCCCGTTCCGACGAAGTTCTGCTCTCGGCGCTGGAGCTCTCGGACCAGGACGGGGCGGTGCTGAACGAGGTGCTGGAAGCCCTGCCCGCGCCGATCTACACGACCGACCCGGACGGGGTGGTCACCTTCTTCAACTCGGCGTGCGTCGGATTTGCCGGCCGCCTGCCCGAAGTCGGGAAGGACCGTTGGTGCGTCACCTGGAAGCTCTACACCGAGGACGGAGACTTCCTCCCGCACGACCAGTGTCCAATGGCGGTGTCGATCGCCTCAAAAACCCGGATTCGGGGCGTTTGCGCGGTGGCCGAGCGTCCGGACGGGGGCCGGGTGATGTTTACGCCGTTTCCCACACCCATTCTGGACGATGACGGGACGCTGGTCGGGGCGATCAATCTGCTGCTCGACATCACGGATGTTCGCCAGATCGAGGATCTGCAGGCCCAGGCCCGGCGTTGCCGCCGCCTGATCTCCGGCGTGTCCGATCCGTTGACGACCGACGCCCTGCTGACATTCGCGACGGAATGCGACGCCAAGGCGGCCGAGCTCGAGGCGGAACTGCCGCATCTACCGACGCCCGCCGCCGCAAGGGCCTGACAAGGCCTGCTTCGGTCCGGCGACAGAAAAGCGCCTAGCCGCCCATCGCGCTGCGGAGCATGTCCATAGCGCCGTTGAAGATGCCGCTGCCCGTCGCCCCGAAGGCGTTCAAGGCCCCAAGGATGACGAGGAACATCAGCGCCAGGATCATGCCGTATTCGATGGCCGTGGCGCCGCTTTCGTCGCGCCGGAGGCGGAAGAGGAAGCGTTTCAACATCGGGTCCCTCCTTGCGGCGGCTATAGCAGGTCGCGCAACCAGGCGACCAGGGGTTCGTCAGCCGGAGGCATGGGAAAGTCCGAAAGCTGGTTCGGTCGGACCCATTTCAGCGCCGCGTGCTCGCGGTTCTGGACTACCCCCGACCAGCGTCGACATAGCCAGAGTGGCATCAAGAGGTGAAATGATTCGTAAGCGTGGCTGGTAAACACAAACGGGGCGAGACAGGCCTCGGTCACGTCGATGCCGAGTTCTTCCTTCAGTTCGCGGATCAGGGCGGCCTCGGGACGCTCGCCGGGTTCGACCTTGCCGCCCGGAAACTCCCACAGACCGGCCAGTTGCTTGCCTTCCGGCCGCTGGGCGATCAACACCCGGCCATCGGCGTCGATCAGGGCCACGGCGACGACGAGGACGGTGGGAAGGGCGGTCATGAGTGTTGGCCCAGGTAGCGGACGGCCGAGATCCAGACCGTTCGTTCGTCGAAGGCGTAATAGACGGAGACCCGGCGATCCAGGCTGATGCGATAAAGAACGCCATCAAGCGACCGACCCATCCGGGGAAAGTCCATCAGGGGTTCGCACCGCCGCCTGATATCCTCGACGAAACCAAGCGCCGCGCGGGGAGAATCGTCGGCGATCAAGTCGTAGATATCGTCCAGGTGGAACTGCGCCGACGGGAGATAAACGATGCGTCGGCTCAATCCTGATCCCGCTTCAATCGAGCCTCATGCCGAGCGAGAAGATTGGCGCGGACCTCATCGGACGTCAGCCGGGGCCGTGGGTCGGCCATTGCAGTGTCGTGTTGGCGTCGCGCCCATGCCATGGCTTCTGGGGATGGGGTGTCGCTTTCGAGATCATCCCACAACGCCTGCCCGATGAAGGGGCCAACCTCATCGGCGTAGGGATCAGCGACTTTCGGCTTTGCGCTCATACCGTGCATCCTACCACGATCAGCTCCGGTAGTCGCCGTTGATCTCGACGTACCGCTTGGTCAGGTCGCAGGTCCAGACCGTGGCCGAGGCGCGGCCCGAGCCGACGTCGACGGTGATGTCGATCTCCGCGTTCTTCATATAGGCGCTCATCTTAGCCTCGTCGTAGTTCGGGGCGGGCGCCCCGTCGACGGCTGCGACGTGGGGGCCGAAGCGGATGGCGAGGTTGTCGCGGTCGACCGGCTCCTCGGTCTTGCCGACGGCCATGACGACCCGGCCCCAGTTGGCGTCCTCGCCGGCCAGGGCGGTCTTGACC
>JALYPS010000229.1 GCA_030856285.1 Pseudomonadota bacterium | reverse complement strand
GCGTGCAGCCGATCGTGGCCTGCGCCCTGCCGGTCACCGGGATCGGCGGCAAGATCCATGAACGCTGGGCCAAGGTCCCGACCGTGGTGCTGCTGGTCCAGAACGAGGCGGGGTGGCTGAACCTGTGTGCCCTGTCGTCATCCGCTTATCTTGACGCAGGGTCGATGGATGAGCCCAGCGTGCCCTGGTCCATGGTGGCGGAACGGTCCGAGGGGCTGATCCTGCTGTCGGGCGGGCCAGACGGGCCGGTCGATCCCCTGTTCGTGCAGGGCAAGGCAGCCGAGGCGAACGCTGCGCTGGACGAGATGGCGCGGGTGTTCGGCGACCGGCTGTATGTCGAGCTGCAACGTCATGGCCTCGCCAGCGAGCGGCAGGCGGAGCGGGGGCTGGTCGAATGGGCATACGCCCGCGACACGCCGCTGGTCGCCACCAACGACGTCCATTACGCCAAGGCGGCGCAGGCCAAGTCGCACGACGCCCTGCTGTGCATCGCCGACGGGGCCTTCACCGGTCAGGAGGATCGGCGGCGGATTACGGGCGAGCACTGGTTCAAGCCGGGTGCGGCGATGCGGGAGTTGTTCGCGGACCTGCCCGAGGCCTGCGACACGACGGTGGAGATCGCCCGCCGCTGCGCCTTCCTCGTGCCCACCCGCGCGCCCATCCTGCCGCGCTTCGAGGCCGGAGCCGGTCGAACCGAGCCCGAGGAGCTGATGCATCAGGCCCGCGAGGGGCTGAAGGCCCGGCTGCAGGCCGTGACCCCCGTGGCGCCTGAGGCGGAATACTGGGCCCGCCTCGAATGGGAGGTCGGGATCATCCAGCAGATGGGCTTCCCCGGCTATTTCCTGATCGTGTCGGACTTCATCAAATGGGCCAAGAACCACGGCATTCCCGTGGGCCCGGGGCGCGGCTCCGGCGCCGGGTCGCTGGTGGCATGGGCCCTGACCATCACCGACCTCGATCCGCTGCGGTTCGGCCTGCTGTTCGAGCGGTTTCTGAATCCCGAACGGGTCTCCATGCCCGACTTCGACATCGACTTCTGCCAGGAGCGGCGGGAAGAGGTGATCGACTATGTCCAGCAGCGCTACGGTCAGGACCGCGTCGCCCAGATCATCACCTTCGGCACCCTGCAGGCGCGTGCCGTGCTGCGCGACGTGGGCCGGGTGCTGCAGATGCCGCTGGGGCAGGTCGACCGGCTGGCCAAGATGGTGCCGGCCAACCCCGCCAATCCCGTGACCCTGGCCCAGGCGATCGAGATCGAACCCCGCCTGCGCGAAGCCCGCGATTCCGAGGCGGCGGTGCGCACCCTGCTCGACACGGCGCTGGAGCTGGAGGGGCTGTACCGCAACGCCTCGACCCATGCCGCCGGCATCGTTATCGGCGACCGGCCGCTGACCGAACTGGTGCCCCTGTATCAGGACCCGCGCTCGACCATCCCCGCCAGCCAGTTCAACATGAAATGGGTCGAGGCGGCCGGGCTGGTGAAGTTCGACTTCCTCGGCCTGAAGACGCTGACCGTGCTGGACCGCGCCCGGATTTATCTGGAGCGGCGCGGCGCGGCGGTCGACTGGAACGGCCTGCCGCTGGACGACCCGAAAACCTATGAGCTGATGGCTTCGGGTCAGACCGTCGGGGTGTTCCAGCTGGAATCCCAGGGCATGCGCGACACCCTGCGCAAGATGCGCTGCGGCTCGATCGAGGAGATCACCGCCCTGATCTCCCTCTACCGGCCGGGGCCGATGGAGATGATCGACACCTATATCGACCGGAAATTCGGGCGGCAGGAGGTCGACTGCCTGCACCCCTCGCTGGTCGACGTGCTGACCGAAACCTATGGCGTCATCATCTACCAGGAGCAGGTGATGAAGATCGCCCAGGTCCTGGCCGGCTATTCGTTGGGCGAGGCCGACCTTCTGCGCCGGGCCATGGGCAAGAAGAAGAAGGAGGAGATGGATTTCCAGCGGGCGCGCTTCGTCGAGGGCGCGTCAGGCAAGGGCGTCCCGGAAGAGCAGTCCGGCTTCATCTTCGATCTGGTGGCCAAATTCGCGGGCTATGGCTTCAACAAGTCGCACGCCGCCGCCTATGCGCTGATCAGCTTCCAGACGGGCTGGCTGAAGGCCAACCACCCCGTCGAATTCATGGCCGCGTCCATGTCGCTTGATCTCAGCAATACCGACAAACTGGCTGTCTTCTATCAGGATTGCCGCCGGTTCGAGGTGCCGGTGAAGGCGCCTGACGTAAACCGGTCCTCCGCAGATTTCGACGTGGCCTACGATGATGGCGTGGGCGCGGTTCTGTATGCGCTGGGCGCCATCCGCAACGTCGGGCTGGAGGCGATGAAGCATCTGGTCGAGGTGCGCGAGACCGGCGGGCGGTTCACCGACATCTTCGACTTCCTCGAACGGGTCGATCCGCGCAGCGTCAACAAGCGGGCGCTGGAGAATCTGGCGCGGGCCGGGGCCTTCGACAGTTTCCATTCCAACCGCCGCCAGCTGGTCGAACAGGCCGACACCCTGATGGCCTATTGCCAGAGCGTGGCGGCCGAGCGGGCCTCGTCGCAGGTGTCGCTGTTCGGCGGCGATCAGGCGGGAGCCGCGCGCCCCCGCCTCAAGCCGGCCGAGCCCTGGGTCGGACCCGAAAAACTGGATCAGGAGCTGGCCGCCGTCGGCTTCTACCTGTCCGGCCACCCGCTGGAGGACATGGCCCCGGCGCTGAAGGGCAAGCGCGTCACCTTTGTCGCCGAGGCCACGGCCCTCGCCGAAAGCGGCCATGAGGCCTTCCTGATGGCCGGCGTGGTGCGACGCCGTCAGGAGCGTGCCAGCGCCAAATCCGGTGAGAAATTCGCCTTCGTCACCTTCTCCGATCCGACCGGGGAGTTCGAATGCCTGTTCCCGCCCGAACAGCTTCGCAAATGCCGCGAGGTGCTGGAGGTCGGGGCCTCGATTATGGTCAAGGTCCGGGCCAAGTCGGCCGACGGCGAAGTGCGCTTTTTCGGGGACGACGCCAGCCGGCTGGACACGCTGATCGACGATGGGGCCATGGGGCTGCGCATCCACGTCTCGGC
>JALYPS010000215.1 GCA_030856285.1 Pseudomonadota bacterium | reverse complement strand
CGCCAGATCTGGGCCGCCCTGGACCTCCATGCCGCGAGCATGGGGACCTTGGGGGTTTTAGCACAATTGGGTAACGTTAACCGGGCGTTGACGGGCCCCGGCCTGACCAGCCCCGACGCCGCCGACGCCGCCCGGATGCTGGCCGATCTGGCTGCCGGGGGCGTGACGCATCTGGCGCTGGAGGCCTCGTCACACGGCATCGACCAGCGGCGTCTGGACGGGGTGTCGCTGAAGGCCGCGGCCTTCACCAATCTGAGCCAGGATCACCTCGACTATCACGGCGACATGGAGGCCTATCGCGCCGCCAAGCTGCGGCTGTTCGAGACCCTGCTGCCGCGGGGCCGGACTGCGGTGCTGAACGCGGACAGCGACGCCTATTCCAGCTTCGCCGCCGCCTCGATCATGTCCGGCCTGGGCGTCATGGCCGTGGGCGAGCGGGGCAGGGACCTCAGCCTGGTGTCGCGTCGCGCCGTGCCGGAAGGCCAGCGCCTGACCATCGACGTGCGTGGTGTCATGCACGACGTCCTGCTGCCGCTGGCCGGGGCCTTCCAGGCCTCGAACGCCCTGGTCGCCGCCGGCCTGTGCATCGCCGCCGGAGAGACGCCCGAACGTGTGCTGGCCGGGCTGGAGAAGATCACCGGCGCGCAGGGGCGCCTGCAACGCATTCCCGGTTCAGGCCGCGGCGAGGTCTATGTCGACTACGCCCACACGCCGGACGGGCTGGAGACGGTGCTGAAGGCGCTGCGTCCGCATGCGACGGGCCGGCTGATCGTGGTCTTCGGCGCGGGCGGCGATCGCGACAAGGCCAAGCGGCCCATGATGGGCGAGATCGCCGGGCGGCTGGCCGATGTCGCCATTGTGACGGACGACAATCCCCGCTCCGAAGATCCCGCCGCCATCCGCAAGGCCGTGCGCGCCGCCTGTTCCGCCGCCCGCGAGATCGGCGACCGCCGCGCCGCCATCCGCGAGGCCATCGAGATGATGGGCGACGGAGATGTGGTGGTCATCGCCGGAAAAGGGCATGAGCAGGGACAGATCGTCGGCGGGGTCACCCACCCGTTCGACGACGCCACCGAAGCCGCCGAAGCCCTGCGCCTCCATGCCTGACAGACCGCTCTGGACCTCCGCCGAGATCGTCGCCGCCACCGGCGGGACGCTGTCGGGTGCGGCCTTCAGGACCACGGGCATCACCTACAACAGCCGCGAGATCGGCCATGGCGACCTGTTCCTGGCGCTGAAAGGAGCGCGGGACGGCCACGACTTCGCCGCCGCCGCCTTCGCAGCGGGCGCGGCCGGAGCGATCACTGAACATCCGGTCGAGGGTGGCTCGTCGGTGGTGGTGGCCGACGCCCTGCGCGGTCTGGAGGCCCTCGGCGTGGCGGCGCGCGACCGGACGCGCGCGCGTCGCGGCGCCGTAACCGGCTCTGTCGGCAAGACCAGCGTGACCCAGGCGATCAAGGCGGGGCTTGATCTCGCCGGCCCGTCCCACGCCTCGATCAAGAGCTACAACAATCATATCGGCGTCCCGCTGACCTTGGCGCGGATGCCGCGCACCACCGAGCGCGCGGTGTTCGAGATCGGCATGAACGCGCCCGGCGAGATCGCGCCGCTGTCGAAAATGGTGCGGCCGCATGCGGCCTGCGTCACGACCGTCGGCCCGGTGCATATCGAGGCCTTCGCCGACGGCGAGGCCGGGGTGGCGGCGGAGAAGGCGGCGATCTTCGAGGGACTGGTCGACGATGGCGTGGCGGTGTTCAACGCCGATGTGGCCTTTGCCGGCGTGCTGGACGCAGCCGCCCGCCGCGCCGGCGCCCGTATCGCCACCTTTGGATCGGCCGCCGGCTGCGACGCCCGGCTGATGGACTTCCAGCCGAACGACGAAGGAGCTCGCGTGCGGGCGGAGTTGTTCGGCAAACCCGTCGACTTCCCGCTGGCCCAGTCCGGCTTCCACTGGGGCCTGAACAGCCTGTGCGTCCTGTTAATGCTCGACGCCCTGGACGTGCCGCTGGACACCGGTCTTGCCGCCCTGTCGGAGTTCCAGCCCCTGGCGGGGCGGGGAGAGACAATGACGGTCCACGCGCCGGGCGGCGACTTCACCCTGATCGACGAGAGCTACAACGCCAATCCGCTGTCGATGGCCGCCGGCTTCCGCAGCCTCGGCGCCCGGCCTCTGCCCGCCACGGGCGGCCGCCGGGTTGTGGTCCTGACCGACATGCTGGAACTGGGCGATCAGTCCGAGGCGCTGCATGAAGGCCTTTCCGGACCCATCGACGCCGCGGGTCTTGATCTGGTCCATGCCGCCGGGCCGGAGATGAAGCGACTCTATGACGACCTGCCGGGCTCGCGTCAGGGGCTGTGGCGCGAGACCGCCGCCGAACTGGCCGCCGAGGCCGCCATGCTGGTCGGCAGGGGAGACATTGTCATGGTCAAGGGATCCAACGGATCGAAGGCGTCGCTGGTGGCCAAGGCCCTGGCGGCTCTGGGCACCCCCTCAAGCAGCGACGCGCCGCGCGCGGAGCGATAGGGAAAGCAACATGTTCTACCTGCTCTATCTCCACTACGCCGACATCGCGCAGGACTATCCCCTGCTGAACCTGGTCCAGTACCAGACGGTGCGGGTGGCCCTGGCCATGGCCACGGCCATGATCGTCGCGGTGACCATGGGCAGCCGGTTCATCGCCTGGATGCGGGTGAAACAGGGCAAGGGGCAACCGATCCGCTCGGACGGCCCGATCTCGCACCTGTCCAAGGTCGGCACGCCGACGATGGGCGGGCTGATGATCCTGGCCGGCATCGCTGTGGCGGTGTTCCTGTGGGGCGACCTGACCAACCCCTATATCTGGATCGTCTCCGGCGTGACGGCGGCCTTCGGCCTGCTGGGTTTCATCGACGACTACGCCAAGGTGTCGAAACAGACGTCGGCCGGACTGACCTCGAAACAGAAGCTGCTGGCCCAGGTGATCATCTCGGTGATCGCCGGGATCCTGACGGTGATCTGGATGAAGGCCTCGCCGACGTCGCCCAATCTCGAGACCTCGATCGCCTTCCCCTTCTTCAAGGCCGTGCTGCTCAACGTCGGCTGGTTCTATGTCCTGTTCGCCGCCTTCACGATGGTAGGTTTTTCCAACGCCGTGAACCTGACAGACGGCCTCGACGGTCTGGCCATTGTGCCGGTGATGATGGCGGCCGCGGCCTTCGGCATCATCACCTACCTGGTCGGCAACTTCATCTTCTCGGACTATCTCGGCGTCCACCATGTGCCGGGCGCGGGCGAGCTGGCGGTCTTTACCGCCGCCATCATCGGCGGGGGCACGGGCTTCCTTTGGTACAACGCCCCGCCGGCCAAGATCTTCATGGGCGACACGGGTTCGCTGGCCCTCGGCGGCGCGCTGGGCGCGATCGCCGTGGCCACCAAACATGAGCTGGTGCTGGGCATCGTCGGCGGCCTGTTCGTCATCGAGGCCGCCTCGGTCATGATCCAGGTCGCCTATTTCAAGGCCACCAAGAAGCGCATCTTCCTGATGGCCCCGATCCACCATCATTTCGAGAAGATGGGCTGGCCGGAATCGACGGTGGTGATCCGCTTCTGGATCGTCGCCGCCATGCTGGCGCTGCTCGGGCTCGCGACGTTGAAGCTGCGCTAGCCGCATGATCCTCGTCCCCGGTTTCGAAGGGCGGCGCATCGCGGTCTTCGGCCTGGGACGGTCGGGACTGACGGCGGCGCGCGCGCTGAAGGCCGGCGGCGCCCTGCCGGTGCTTTGGGACGACAGCGTCTCCAGTCGGATGAAGGCCGAGTCCGAAGGCTTCGCCGTCGAGGATCTGACCCGCGCCGACTGGTCGGATTTCGCGGCGCTTGTGCTGTCCCCGGGCGCGCCGTTGACGCACCCGAAACCCCACTGGACGGTCGGCAAGGCGAAGGCGGCGGACGTCGAGGTGATCGGCGACATCGAACTGTTCGCCCGGGCGATCGCGGCGCTGCCGGAGGGCCAGCGGCCGAGGGTGGTGGCCATCACGGGCACCAACGGCAAGTCGACCACGACGGCCCTGATCGGCTGGGTGTTGAAGCAGGCGGGGATGACCGTCCACGTCGGCGGCAACATCGGCATCGGGGTGCTGGCGCTTCCGGCGCCGACGCCGGGCGCGGTCTATGTGATCGAGGTGTCGAGCTATCAGCTGGATCTGACGACATCATTCGCGCCTGACGTGGCCATCCTGACCAACGTCAGCCCGGACCATCTGGAGCGGCACGGGGGGATGGAGGGGTATGTCGCGGCCAAGGCGCGCCTTTTCCAGTCCCATGGTGATGGCAAGGTTGCGCTTGTCGGGACCGACGAGCGCTGGGGTAATCGGCTGTTGCTTGATTTGCCGGGGGCGGGCGGAACGGTCACCGCTGTGACCACGCAGATCGTTGCGGTCGGCGCAGGTCTGCGC
>JALYPS010000193.1 GCA_030856285.1 Pseudomonadota bacterium | reverse complement strand
CCAGGGCGGCGTCGACCTCGAAGGTGTTGCCGTGCAGGGACACCGTGGCCGTCTTGGTCACCAAGCGGCGCTCCGACCACAGGAACGCCTCGTGCAGCTGGGCCGGGGTCGGGAGGACGAAGGGCCCGCCGGCGGTGAAGCGTTCCAGCGGTGCGACACCCGTCTCGGAGTGGGGCCGGCGGTGATAGACGGTCTCGACCCAGGCGGCGAAGAGGCGGTTGAGCTCGACCAGGCTGGCCACGCCCCGGGCGCTGACCTCGACGAGGAACTGGTCTCGCACGGTGCGGAAGAAGCGCTCGATCTTGCCCCGGCCCTGGGGCCGCCCCGGCCGGGAGTGGATGAGACGGATGCCGAGCACGGCGCATGCCCGCAGCAGCGGGGCGGCCACGAAGGCGCTGCCGTTGTCGACGTAGATCGACGCCGGGATTCCCCGGGCGGCCAGGCCGTGGCGCAGGGCCGCCTCCAGGCGAACGGTGTCCTCGGAGTGGGCCCAGCGATAGCCGGGGACCGCCCGGGAGTGGTCGTCGAGGAAGGCGAACAGGTAGGCCTTATGGGCCTCGACGACGGGGCCGTGGAGGGCGTCGCCGGTCCAGCGGTCGTTGGGGGCGGCGGCTTCGAAGCGCCCGAAGGCCTCCGGCGGGCTGCCATCGGGACGGGTGTTGAGCCCCAGTCGGGCGAAGTGGCGCTGGATGGTGCGCTGCGACGGCGCAGGCTCGCCGGCGGTGGCCATGATCTCGACCACCTGGGCTGCGGTGCGGGCCGGGGCTTCCCGCTTCAACCAGGTGGCAAGCTCCAGCACCCCCGCTGGGGTCTTGGGCCCCTCCGCCCGGGGGACGGGCACCAGGGCCTCGAAGCCGCCGGCCCGCCAGGCCCGGATCCAACGGTCGATGGTGTTGCGGCTGATCTGCACTCGCGAACCATCCGGTCCCAGGTGCTCGCGCCGGGCCAGGGCGCGCACCAATGCGCCCCGCTCGGCCTTGGTGAGGGCGGCGTCGGCGGCTTCGCGGATGAGGGAGTAGCGGAATAGCGCCACGTCTCGATGACGGTCCTGCACATGGGGCTCCTGGGTTCGGGGCGAAGCGTCGAGGCTCGCCGCTCAGGCGGCGCCCGCCCAGGGGCAGTTCGTGTTGGAGAGCAGCCTCCCGCCGCTGGCGGCGGAGGCGAAGGACCACGGCCGCCGTGGTCCGAGACGGGCGACTGCGGCCCGGGCCGCCGCGGCGATGGCTTCGACCGCATCGGCGAAGGCCGAACCCGATGGCGCCAGCGGGCCGAGCAGCGGATCGAGGTCGTGGGCCAACGCGGTGAAGAACGACCGGACGGCCTCGGCGCCGGCGGCGAAGCGGCGCAGCCAGTTCCGCACCGTCGAGGCCGTCAGCCCCAGATCGGCGGCGATAGGCCGGTGGCCATGGCCCGCGGCCTTGGCGACCAGGGCGGCACCGATCACCTCGACGCCGTCACGGCGACGCAGCAGGCAGTCCTCGCCCACCAGCACGTGGGTCAACGAACATCGTCCACATCGGGACCGCCGGGGACGACGGCGCTCCAGGGCGTCGTGATGGCGAACGACGCGTACTCGGGCATGGCCCCACGGCTGCAGCCGCCCGGCACAGCTCGGGCATGCCAGCCCGCCGGAGCGCAGGGCGCGTTCGACTTCCGGCGCGTCGGTTCCTACGATCTTCACGTGTGCCTCCGGGCACCAGGAAGGGCCCTCCCGTCACTCGCCAAGAGATAACCGGGAGGGTCCTTGCGCATACAGGGCGTCGGCACCCTGTCGCCTGACGCGAAGAAGGGCAACCCGAAGGTCGCCCTGGCCCGTCTCCGTGTTCGGTGTCGCTACACCGCGCGCCCGTATTCAGCCAGCGTGGCGCTCAACACCCCGCTGCGACCAGCAGGTGGGGACAGGCAGGCAAGCCTTCGCCTGTGATCTCCTCTATCTGTATCCCAATTTCACTACCCGGTTGGGGCCGGATATCCGGCAATGATTTCGTCATGCTGCATCCTCCGGCGCAATGGCTGAATCAGCCCGGATGTTCGGGGAGCGCGGCGCAGTCGGGGC
>JALYPS010000155.1 GCA_030856285.1 Pseudomonadota bacterium | reverse complement strand
GTCCTACGTCGACGAAACCATGATCACCGGCGAACCCGTGCCGGTCGAGAAGCGCAAAGGCGCGCGCGTCGTAGGCGGAACGGTCAACGGATCCGGGTCTCTGCGCTTCAAGGCCGACAAGGTCGGGGCCGACACCATGCTCGCCCAGATTATCCGCATGGTGGAAGCGGCTCAGGGCGCCAAACTCCCCATTCAAGCGACGGTCGACCAGGTGACGGGATGGTTCGTTCCGGCCGTGATCGCTCTGGCGGCGTTGACCTTCCTGGTCTGGCTGGTCGCGGGGCCGCAACCGGCGCTGGGCTACGCTCTGGTCAACGCAGTGGCGGTTCTCATCATCGCCTGTCCCTGTGCCATGGGCCTGGCGACGCCGACGTCCATCATGGTGGGCACCGGGCGCGCGGCCGAGCTCGGCGTTCTGTTCCGAAAGGGCGAAGCGCTGCAGAGCCTCAGGGAAGTGACCGTGGTGGCGTTGGACAAGACCGGAACGCTCACGCGCGGTCGCCCGGAACTCACCGACCTTGTCGTCACCAATGGCTTCGAGCGGGCCGACGTATTGCGCCTCGTCGCCAGCATCGAGAGCCGCTCGGAGCATCCGATCGCCGAAGCCATCGTCGCGGCGGCTCATTCGGAGGGCCTCGTCGTGCACGCGCCCGACGGTTTCTCCTCGCGCCCCGGCTTCGGCGCCGAGGGCATTTCCGAGGGCAGCAAGATCCAGGTGGGCGCCGATCGGTACATGCGTGATCTCGGGCTCGATGTCGGCGAGTTCCGGGCCATGGCTGAAAGCCTCGGCCTCGAAGCCAAGAGCCCGCTCTACGCCGCCATCGACGGTCTGCTGGCCGCCATCCTGGCGGTTTCGGATCCCATCCGTGAAACGACCCCCGAAGCGATCCGCCTTCTGCACGCCGCGGGCCTGAAGGTGGCGATGGTGACGGGCGACAACCGGAGAACCGCCGAAGCGGTGGCCCGCAATCTCGGCATCGACGAGGTTCACGCCGAAGTCCTGCCTGACGGAAAGGTCGAGGCCATCCGCGCCTTGCAAGCCGGCGGACGCAAAGTCGCCTTTGTCGGGGACGGCGTGAACGACGCCCCGGCGCTCGCGGCCGCCGACGTGGGCCTCGCCGTCGCCGGTGGGACGGATATCGCCATCGAGAGCGCCGACCTGGTGCTCATGGGCGGTGATCTTCGCGGCGTCGCCAACGCCGTCGCCCTGAGCCGGGCCACGATCGGCAACATCAGACAGAACCTCGTCTGGGCCTTCGGCTACAATGTGATCCTGATTCCGGTCGCGGCGGGCGTGATCTTCCCAATCGCCGGCGTGCTTCTTTCGCCAATGCTGGCGGCCGGGGCCATGGCGCTTTCGAGCATCAGCGTCCTGGCCAACGCGCTGCGACTGCGCGGCTTCAAGTCGCTTTACGCCGGTTCCGAAACCAGGAGATCCGCATGAACATCGGGCAAGCCTCAAAGGCCACCGGCGTCTCGACCAAGATGATCCGGTATTACGAAAGCGTGGGCCTCATCCGACCCACCGATCGCACTGAGAGCAACTATCGCAGCTTCTCGGACCGCGACATCAATGACCTGCGCTTCATTCGCCGCTCGCGCACACTGGGTTTCTCGATCGAGGAGATCACTCACCTGCTGTCGTTGTGGCGCGATCGCGAGCGGCCGAGCCGCGAGGTCAAGGCGATCGCCGAGCGCCACGTCGCCGAGCTCGACGCCCGCATCGCCGAAATGAAGGCCATGGCGAATACACTCAGGGATCTGGCTCGATGCTGTGCCGGCGACGATCGGCCGGACTGCCCGATCTTGGCGGACCTCTCTACACCCAAGGCCTCTTCACCGGTGTCGGACCGGAAGGCCGGCCTGCGCGAGCGTCGACGCGCTCGGCCCAAGTCCGCCTAAGCGCTGCCGGGCGCCGTCAAACCAAACTCTTCAGGTCCGCAAGCCAGCAACCAATCTGTCCGCAACGGCCTTTTGCACGCGGTACGGAGTGCGACATGCTGACTGTCACTGACTACTTGGCGAAAGCCGCCGAGCTGGACGCTCGGGCGGCAGAGTGTGAGCCGGGTTCCAGCCAAGACGCATTCACCTACATGGCCCGGCAGTGGCGAGACTTGGCCGCTCGAAGCCGGTTCACAGAGCCGCTCAGTTGGGCTCCCCCTTCAAGGAAAGACAACGATTGGCGCGAATAGCGCTGGCTGCAAACCGACATCCGCATGGGCTCTGTCAGCCCAAACCTTGCTCGGCGGTAGGCGGGACTGGCTAGCTGGGTTGCCATGGCCAAATCGGCCAACCCGTTCCGCTACTTCGATAACTCGCCCGAGGTGATCCGCCTCATGGTGATGATGTACGTGAAGTACCCGCTGTCGCTTCGGAACGTGGAGGACCTGCTGGCGGAGCGCGGCATCGACATTTGCCACGAGACGGTGCGGCTCTGGGCTCCTGGCCCCTGC
>JALYPS010000153.1 GCA_030856285.1 Pseudomonadota bacterium | reverse complement strand
AGCTAGACCGAACTCGGGTCGGCGTCAGCCGGGTTTGCGGAATCGATAGACGAACTGGTCGGTGCGGCCGCGGATGGCTTCGTCGAAGACATTGACGGCGCGGTCGTCGGCGGGATTGGCGACAGCGTTGGACTCTCCGTCAAAGACGAAGCCAGCCGCCTCGACCTCGGCCCGCAGCGAGGCGCCCTCGATCCGATGCAGGGTCTGGACCTCGCTGTGGCCCGTGCCGGCCCGGCCCGCGTGGTCGATGACGATGAAGACGCCGCCGGGCTTCAGCGCGGCGAAGATCGCCCGGTTCATCAGGGCCACATCGGTATTGAAGGCCGGGATGTGGAAGTCGTGATATTCCTGGCTCATGAACACCGCGTCGAGCGGCTCGGGAAAGCTCAAGGTGTTCAGATCGCCATTGACCCGCATCACATTGGGATAGGCGGCCACGAGGGCGTCGGCCCGGCCGTTTTCGCGCTCGGCGGTGCGGTTGGGCACGAAGGCGTAGACCTTGCCCGTCTCTCCGACCGTGCGGGCGAACAGCCGGGTGAAATAGCCGGCGCCGGGACGGATGTCCGCGACCTTCCAGCCCGGAGCGATCCCGGCGAAGGCCAGCATCTGGTCCGGGTGGCGGAACGGGTCGCGGGCGACCTCATCGGCTGGCCGCAGCGGATCGGCGACGGCGGCGCGGTGCAGTTCGGCCAGCGCCGGGGTCTGATAGGCCCCGGAGGCGCAAGCGCCCAGGGACAGGGCGATGACGGCGGCGGCGAACAACGATTTCAGCATGACGGTCCTCTTGGCGAGAGGCGAAACTACGCCCCGATTGTCACCCGGATGCAAGTGCTACGGCAGCGGTGTCCACGCCTGGTCCGCCGGGATCGGCGCGAACAGGCGGACGAGGTCGGCCTCGCTGACGCCCGCCAGATCGGCGGGCGACCAGTTCGGCGCATTGTCCTTGTCCACGACAACGGCGCGGACGCCTTCAAGAAAATCATGCGTCCGGACCACGCGGCCGCCGAGCCGGTATTCCAGCGCCATATTGTCGGCGAAGGACACATGGGTCGCGCCGATCCGCAATTGCCGCAGGGTGACCTTCAACGACTGCGGCGACTTCGTCTTGAGCGTCGCCAGCTGAGCCATAGACCATTCCGACCCGTCCGCCTCGAGCGCGGCGAAGATCTCCTCGACCGTGTCGAAGGCGAACAGCCGGTCGATCGCCTCGTGGAGCCCTGCTGTGGGCGCGGGGCCGGCCTCGGCGACGAAACTGGCGGCGACGGCATGGGGATTGTCCGGATGGGCCATCAAGGCCGCCTTGAGCGCCTCGATCCGCCCGGCGGGCACGAAATGGGTGTGGATGCCCAGCGCCACCGTATCCGCCGCCTTCAGCCGCGCTCCCGTCAGGGCCAGCCAGACGCCGGTCTGGCTCGGCAGGCGCGGCAGGAACCAGCCGCCGCCGACATCGGGGAACAGGCCGATGCCGGTCTCGGGCATGGCGTAGGTGGTGCGGTCCGTGGCGACGCGGATGTCCGCCGGCTCGCTGATCCCCACGCCGCCGCCCATGACGATTCCGTCGACGATCGCGGTGATCGGCTTCGGATATTCGAACATCAGGTGGTTCAGCCGGTACTCGACCTTGAAAAAGGCCCTTGCCTCCGACCCATCCCCTGCCCCGCTCTCGGCGATCATGCGGATGTCGCCCCCGGCGCAGAATCCGCGCTCGCCGGCGTGGTCGATCAGCACCGACTTCACCGCATCGTCGGTCCGCCAGACCAGCAGGGCTTCGGTCATCGCCTCGCACATGGCGCGGTTCAGCGCATGCAGCGCCTTCGGCCGGTTCAGGGTGATGCGGCCGACGCCGGATTCGACGCAGGTCAGGACTTCGTCAGTCACGGTCGGCCTTTGGTTCGTGCGGCTTCGAGGTCGGCGACGACCCCGCAAGTCGGGAGATGCAGGATGTCATCCAGCTCCCAGAAGAAGATCGGACGATCGGCGGTATAGAGTTCAGCGGCGACGGCTTGCAGGGCGAGATAGAGGGCCTGAACCGAGTCGACTCCGAAAATCGTCATTGTCCGTCGCGGACGGTCCGGCCAATCAATCTCGAAGGTGCAACTCCAGTCGCCCCGAGGACCCGGAACGGGACGAAACCAGCGAACGGGCAGCGGGCGAAAGCCGGCCTTGGTCTGGACCTGATAGGTCCGCTCGCAGATGACCTCTCCGATCACTGCCGCAACATCTCCCGCGCGGTGATCACCCGCATGATCTCGTTCGTCCCCTCAAGAATGCGGTGCACGCGCAAATCCCGGACGATCCGCTCCAGCGGATAGTCCTTCAGATAGCCGTAGCCGCCGTGCAGCTGCAGCGCCTCGTCGGCGATCTGGAAACAGGCGTCGGTGGCGAACCGCTTGGCCATGGCGCACCATTTGGTCGCCTCCGGGTGGCGGGTGTCCATGGCCCAGGCGCCGCGCAGGACCAGCAGCCGGCAGGCGTCCAGCTGGGTCGCCATATCGGCCAGTTTGAACTGGGTGTTCTGGAAGTCCGATAGCGGCTTGCCGAACTGTTTGCGGGTCGTGACATAGGCTTGGGTCGTCTCCAGCGCGAGGCGGGCGCCGCCCAGCGAACAGGCGGCGATGTTCAATCGGCCGCCGTCCAGACCCATCATGGCGTAGCGGAAACCGTCGCCCTCCTTGCCCAACAGATTGGCCGCCGGGATGCGGCAGTCGTCGAAGGCGACGATGGCCGTTGGCTGGCTGTTCCAGCCCATCTTCTTCTCCTGCGCCCCGAAGCTCAGGCCGGGCGCATCCTTCTCGACCACAAAGGTCGAAATGCCCTTGGGACCGTCGACGCCGGTGCGGGCCATGACGACATAGACGTCCGACGTCCCCGCCCCCGAGATGAAGGCCTTGGAGCCGTTCAGCACCCAGTGGTCGCCGTCCAGCCGCGCCGTGGTCCGCAGGCCCGCCGCGTCCGACCCGGAACCGGGCTCGGTCAGGCAGTAGCTGGCGATCCGCTCCATCGATACCAGCGACGGCACATAGCGGCCGCGCAGGTCATCCGAGCCGAACTTGTCGATCATCCACGTCGCCATATTGTGGATCGAGATAAAGGCCGCCGTGGAGACGTCGCCGCGCGACAGCTCTTCGAAGATCAGCGCAGCCTCGACCCGGCCCAGCGCCATGCCGCCGTGCTCCTCGCCCGTATAGATGCCGCAGAAACCCATCTCGGCGGCCAGACGCATCACATCGACCGGGAATTGCTTGGTCTCGTCCCACTCGGCGCTGTGCGGGGCCAGTTCAGCCTCGGCGAACTGCCGGGCCGCGTCCTGGATGGCGCGCTGGTCGTCGTTGAGGGCGAAGTCCATGGGGTCGTTTCCTCGAGTCAGTGAGGGGCTTCTATCCGAGCGCCCCTCCCATTGGGAGAGGGCTTGAACCTTCTCCCGGCTTGAGAAGGAAGCTAGAGAGCGCTCCATGACCCAGCCGTTCGCCCCCGCCGCCTTTCCCTACGGCCGCCCCCGTCGCCTGCGCAGCAGCCCGTGGGTGCGCCGGCTGGTGGCCGAGACGACCCTGACTCCGGCCGATCTGGTCTGGCCCCTGATCGTCCACGACGGCGCTGACGACCGGGTCCCGGTCGCCTCCATGCCCGGCGTCTTCCGGCTGTCGCCGAAAGCCGCCGCCGCCGCCGCCGTCGAGGCGCGCGATCTGGGCATCCCCGCCGTGGCCCTGTTCCCCAATGTCGACGGCGCCATCAAGGACGCCATCGGCACGGGCGCGACCGATCCCGACGGCCTGATCCCCGCCTGCATCAAGGCCATCAAGGACGCCGCGCCGGAGATCGGCGTCATCACCGACGTGGCGCTGGACTGCTACACCGACCATGGCCACGACGGCGTGGTCGAGGACGGCCGCATCCAAAATGACGCCAGCCTCGAGCGGCTGGCCGAACAGGCCTTCATCCACGCCCATGCCGGCGCCGATGTCGTCGCCCCCTCGGACATGATGGATGGCCGCGTCCAGGCCATCCGGGAGGCGCTGGAGGCCAACAGCTTCCACGATGTCCTGATCCTGTCCTACGCCGCCAAATACGCCTCGGCCTTCTACGGCCCCTATCGCGATGCGGTGGGGTCGGCGAAGGCGCTGACCGGCGACAAGAAGACCTACCAGATGGACTACGCCAATTCCGACGAGGCCCTGCGAGAGGTGGCCATGGACATCGCCGAGGGCGCCGACGCTGTCATGGTCAAGCCAGGGATGCTATATCTCGATATCGTTCAGCGGGTTAGCGAGACCTTCAAAGTCCCGACTTTCGCTTATCAGGTGTCCGGTGAGTACGCGATGATGCGGGCCGCCATGGCCAACGGCTGGCTCGAGGAGGACCGGGCCATCGTTGAATCCCTGCACGCTTTCAAGCGCGCCGGCTGCGCCGGGGTCCTGAGCTATTTCGCGCCGCAAGCGGCTAGGCTGCTGGGCGGATGAAGTTCGGAGTGCTCAAAAGCATCGTCCACAATGCCGCTGACTCGCTCGGCAGCGGCATAGGGCTGATGATCGGCGTCTATGACATGGACATCTACGGTGAGGCCGGAAGGTCGCCGGGCGGAACGCTCACTGTGGATTTTCTGACCGGCAGGGTCATCGAGGGAGATGCCTCGGAAAGCCTACAAAGCGCCGTGGGCTTGTACCGCACTGCCTTCGACGAACTCTGCGCCAAGCACGGCGTCGAGCCATGGTCGTTCAAGCTGGCGACCGCTCGCTATGGCACGACCTCCAGACGCATCCCCCATTTCACCATCAGGGTCGAAGACCGGGACGGACATTCGGCCACGCAGGCTTTCGTCGGCTCGCCCGGTCGGCGGCTCTAGTCCTCCGACCGCGCCAGCAGGTCGATCAGATCCTGCTTCCAGAACACCGCCCAGGTATGGCTCCCGTGGCCCTTGCCGCCGACGCTGTTGGGGATGAGGCGGTACTGGACGCCCGCGATCCGGGGCACGTATTGCTCTGACAGACCCAGTTCCGGCGGATTGATGAAATCGTCCGCCGAATTGATCCAGGTCATCGGGGCGGTGATCCGCTCCAGCCCGACCGAGGGGTCGTAGTCGAAGGAGGCGTTGACCTGGTACCAGAGGTCATTGGCGTCCAGCGCTGGAAGCCGCCGCGCCTGCTGGGCCATGAGCCATTCGTCGACCGCTTCGGGCGTGGCCAGATCCTGCTGCATCGCCATCGGCGCCGAGCCCGCCAGCAGCAGCAGATCGACCGCCGTGCGCAGCCCCTCGACCGGCTGGGTCGTATAGTCGCCGCCGGCCCAGGCCGGATCGCTGCGGATGGCCTGTTTCAGCATGGTCCGCCACAGCCGGTTGCGCCCGACGATCGCGGTCGGCTGGCAGGCCATTGGCATCAGGGCCCGGGCGAAATCCGGGTGCGCCTCGGCCCAGAGGAAGATGTGCATACAGCCCATCGAGGTCCCGAGCATCAGCCGAACCCGGTCCACCCCCAGTCCGTCGATCAACAGCCGCCGCTGGGCCTCGACCATGTCGGCATAGCCGTACTCGGGGAACCGCGCCCTCATGCCTTCCGACGGTCGGGACGAGCCGCCGTGGCCGAGATTGTCCGGCATGACGATGTAGTAGCGCGCCGTATCCAACGGCTGGCCGGGCCCGAACAGCTCGCCGGCGAACTGCGGCGACAGGAACGCCCCGCCCGTCCCGCCGGTGCCGTGCAGCAGCAGAACGGCGTTGTCGATCCGGCCGTCGGCGCCGCGGTGCGGCTGGCCCAAGGTCCGGTAGTGCATCCGCAGTTCCGGCAACGACTGACCCGAGGCGAGGGTGAAGCCGGCGGCGGTGAAATCGCCTTCGACCGGCGCAGGCTGGGCCGCCGACGCCGAGGACAGCGACAGGGCGGCCAGACCGCAGACGAGGGGCAGAAGGCGTTTCATGGCGTGGGCGCTCCGGTCTCAAGCGAAAGCCGGGCCGACCAGCCGTCGTATGCGACGTCGACGTTGGCGGGCACGGCGGCCTTCAGGGCGTTGTAGTCCAGATCGAGGTGCAGATTGGTCAGGACCGCGCGCTGCACGCCGGACCGGGCGATCCAGTCCAGCGTCTTCTCGACATGGGCGTGGGTCGGGTGCGGGGTCCAGCGCAGGGCGTCGACGATCCAGAGATCGCAGCCGCGCACCGCCTCGATCGCCGCCTCGTCGAGGTCGGACACGTCGCTGGAATAGGCCACCGGCCCGACGCGATAGCCGACCGAGCGGATCGGCCCGTGCGCCTGATCGAAGGTCACGACCGGCACGACGCCGCCCGGTCCATCCACCGACCAGGGCTCGCCGTGCGCCGGAACCGGGTGAGCATCGAGAATAGCCGGATAGCCTTCCACACTCTCGAAGATGTAGCGGAACCGGCCATACAAGGCCTCGCGCGTCGCGGCGTCCATGAAGGCCGGAATGCGCCGCCGCGTCCGCACGGCGAAGACCCGAAGATCGTCGACTCCATGGGTCTGGTCCGCATGGTCATGCGTGTAGAGGACGGCGTCGACCTGTCGGACACCGGCGGCCAGAATCTGGGCCCTCAGGTCCGGCGAGGTGTCGATAAGCACGCTGGTCACGCCGTCCGGCCCGTGCCGCCGGACCAGAAGCGAGCAGCGGGTGCGGTAGTTCTTCGGCTCGGCGGGATCGCAATCGCCCCAGTCGCCGTCCCCGCGTGGCACGCCGCCGGACGAGCCACAGCCGAGTATCACGACTTCGAGCTCGCCGGTCCCGCTCATGCGCCCTCCGGCCGGGGAATGCGGTCGAACAGGGCGAAGAAGGCGTCCGTGGTGCGCGCCTCCGCCTCGTCCCGGCTCCAGCCGCGAATATCCGCCAGCTTGTCCAGCACATGGGTCACATAGGCCGGTTCGTTGCGCCGGCCCCGGTGCGGCATCGGAGCCAGATAGGGGCAGTCGGTTTCGACGATGATCCGGTCGGCAGGCATGCCGGAGACGATCTCCCGAACCTCGTGAGCGGCCTTGAAGGTGGCGATGCCGGAGACGGAGAACCACGCCCCAAGTTCCGCCGCTTTTTCCGCGAGTTCCGGGCCGCTGGTGTAGCAATGCATCAAAAACCGGAACGGCTCGTCCGCCTGTTCCTCAGCCAGAATTCCGGCCATCACCTCGTCGGCCTCACGCGTGTGCACGACCAACGGCAGGCCCGTCCGGCGGGCGGCGTGGATATGGGTCCGGAACACCGCCGCCTGCACGCCGCGAGGGCTTAGGTCGTAGTGAAAGTCCAGCCCGCACTCGCCGATGCCGACCACCCGCGGCCGCGCGGCCAGTTCGATCAGCCTGTCGGCGGTCAGGTCGGCGTGATCCTTGGCCTCATGCGGATGGGCGCCGACGGTGCACCAGATGTCGTCATGGGCCATGGCCAGCCCGTGGGTGGCCTCGAAAGTCGACAGCTTGTCCGAAATCTCGACCATCAGGCCAACGCCGGCCTCACGGGCCCGGGCGATGACGGCGTCGCGGTCCCCATCGAACTGCGGCGCGTGCAGATTGACGTGGCTGTCGATCAGCATCAGCCGCCCGCCTTGACGCGCTGCAGGTCCGCGAGCGCCCCGGCGAGCACGTCGGCCCGGTCGAGATTGATAGCGGCCGTCCGGTCGGGCAGCTCGGACAGGCGCGACCACAACTCGGCCCAGCGCGCGCCTGAGGCCCCCTCCTCAAGCGCCCGCACCTTCACGGCGGCGGAAAGCCGGTCCATCAGGGTCTCGAACCGATCCTGCCCCTCCGGTCCGCGGAATTTGTCAGCGACGGCCAGCGCCTCGGCGCGATCGACGGTGGCGCTGGACACCCAGGCCTGGGCCAGCTGGTCCGCCTCAAGGGTGGCGCCGGAGGCCAGAGCCAGGGCCTGGCCCGGGGAGCCGCCCGCCATGCCCGCGATCCGCGCC
>JALYPS010000147.1 GCA_030856285.1 Pseudomonadota bacterium | reverse complement strand
CAGCAGATCGACGAAAGCGTCATGGACGAGGCCGCGGGCGAAATCGGCAGCCGCACCCGGCGCATCATCGTCGGCTGGGCGCTGGCGACCGACGGCTCCGCCCCGGCCTCCGTGACGGTCACGCCCGCGCAGTAGCGGCGAAACGCGTCTGAATCCTTGTGAAACCGGGGCTGGAACGCTAATCCCGCCCGTTCTGGTTTCGCATTTGGAGGGCCGCATGGCCATCGACGCCGCGACCGTGCGCCGGGTGGCGCACCTCGCCCGCATCAAGACCCCGGAAGACCGGCTGGAGCCGCTCGCCGCGGAGCTGAACGGCATTCTCGCCTGGATCGAACAGCTGAATGAGGTGGACGTCACCGGCGTTGAACCCATGACTTCCAACGTGGCCCAGCCTTTGCGCCTGCGCGACGACGTCGTCAGCGACGGCGACAAGGTCGCAGATGTGCTCGGCAACGCGCCGCGTTCCGCCGACGGCTTCTTCGTCGTGCCCAAGGTGGTCGAATAGAATGTCCGACCTCACCAGGCTCACCCTCAAGGCCGCGCTCGACGGCCTCAAGGCTCGCGACTTCTCGTCCGAGGAAATCACGAAAGCCTTCGTCGCCAGCATCGACGCCGCCAACCCGCGCCTCAACGCCTTCGTCATCCAGACCACGGACAAGGCCCTCGCCATGGCCCGCGCCTCCGACGCCCGTCTGGCGAAAGGCGAGGGCGGAGCGCTGGAGGGCGCGCCGCTGGGCATCAAGGACCTGTTCTGCACCGACGGCGTCCAGACCACCGCCGGCTCCAACATGCTGCGCGGCTTCGTTCCGCCGTATGAGTCGACCGTCACCGCCAACCTGTGGCGCGACGGCGCGGTCATGCTCGGCAAGCTGAACATGGACGAGTTCGCCATGGGCTCGTCCAACGAGACCAGCGCCTTCGGTCCGGTTGTGAACCCATGGAAGTCAACGGCTTCCAACGCCGACCTGACCCCGGGTGGCAGCTCGGGCGGCTCGGCCTCGGCCGTCGCCGGCGACCTGTGCCTTGCCGCCACCGCCTCGGACACCGGCGGCTCGATCCGCCAGCCCGCCGCCTTCACCGGCACGGTCGGCATGAAGCCCACCTACGGCCGCGCCAGCCGCTTCGGCATGGTCGCCTTCGCCAGTTCGCTGGATCAGGCCGGCCCGATCACGAAGACGGTCGAGGACGCGGCCATCCTGCTGCGTTCGATGTGCTCGTTCGACGTCAGGGATTCGACCAGCCTCGACGTCGAAACCCCCGACTGGACCCAATCGCTCGGCAAGTCGGTCAAGGGCCTGCGCATCGGCGTGCCGAAGGAATACGTCGTCGACGGCATGCCCGCCGAGATTCAGGCGCTGTGGGACCAGGGCATCGAATGGCTCAAGGCCGCGGGCTGCGAGATCGTGCCGATCAGCCTGCCGCACACCAAATACGCCCTGCCGGCCTATTACATCATCGCCCCGGCCGAGGCCTCGTCCAACCTGGCCCGCTACGACGGCATGCGTTTCGGCCACCGCGCCGAGGGCACGACCAGCCTGACCGACCTCTATGAGACCAGCCGCGCCGAGGGCTTCGGCAAGGAGGTCCAGCGCCGCCTGACCATCGGCGCCTATGTGCTGTCGGCCGGCTTCTATGACGCCTACTATGTCCGCGCCCTCAAGGTCCGCCGCCGCATCGCCATGGATTTCGACGCCGTATGGGACAAGGTCGACGCCATCCTGACCCCGTCCACCCCCTCGGCCGCCTTCGCCCTCGGGGACAAGCAGATCGACCCGCTGCAGATGTATCTGAACGACATCTTCACCGTCACCGCCAACCTCGCCGGCCTGCCGGGCATCTCCGTGCCCGCCGGCCTCGACAAGGGCGGCCTGCCCCTCGGCCTTCAGGTCATCGGCAAGGCGCTGGACGAGGCGACCGTGTTCCAGGTGGCCAGCGCGCTGGAGGATGCGGCTGGGTTCGTGGCCAAGCCGGAGAAGTGGTGGTGATTGGCGAACCCTCTCCCGATGGGAGAGGGAATCAGAACTTCACCACCACTTCTCCGGCTTGGCCACAAACCCTGCCGCGTCTTCCAGCGCACTCGCCACCTGAAACACGGTCGCCTCGTCCAGCGCCTTGCCGATGACCTGAAGGCCGAGGGGCAGGCCGCCCTTGTCGAGGCCGGCGGGCACGG
>JALYPS010000128.1 GCA_030856285.1 Pseudomonadota bacterium | reverse complement strand
GGCGCGGCAGCAAGGGTCGACTGCGTCAGCGCGAGCAGGTCAGCCAGCTCGCGCCGAGCCTTGCCGTTGGCATGCCGCCAGGTGAGCGGCCTCGATTTCGTTGGCACTTGCAAGCCTCCGTGGCTGTTGCGGGTGCCAGCGGAGGTAGGGGGAACGGCGGGACGGTTCCCTAGTGTATTTCGCTCTGCATTTTCCGGCGCCGGGCGGCGTGGATGGCGCCCCGGACACCGTCCGTGTGGCTTTGCGCCCACCGAGCCAGTTCGCTGAGTTCGGGCGCACCGACGCCTTTCTGGACAGCCCGGTCGGCAACCAGGCTCAGCAGCGCGGTGACCCACCTCTGCGCCGGCCCGGCCGGCCTGTGAGTTCTGCGGTCACCCTTCTCCGAAGCCGGGCGGAGCTATGCCCGAATTTGGGTGACGGCGTGATCAGGCGGCGTGTTGTGTTGTCGTGTTGGTGACCTCGACGCCGTTGTGGAATGTGACGCCCTGGATGAGCTTGGGCAACTGGTTCTCGCCCTTCAGCCGACGCCAGGTTTTCGCGGCTGCGGTGACCAGCTTGAACACCATCAGCCGGGCGGTGTCTTGGGACAGCGCGCCCTTGGTCCGGATGGTGCGGTGCCTGACGGTGGCGAACACGCTCTCGATCGGGTTGGACGTGCGCAGGTGGTCCCAGTGTTCGGCGGGGAAGTCGTAGAAGGCCAGCAGTGTGTCGCGGTCCTTCACCAGGCAGGCGACCGCCTTGTGGTATTTGGCCCCATACTTCGCGGCAAACGTGGTGATCGCCGCCTCGGCGGTGGCGTGGTCCGGCGCCGTCCAGATCTCGCGCAGGTCGGCCTTGGCCGCCGGCTGGACGGAGTTGGGCAGCTTGTTCAGCACGTTGGCGACCTTGTGGACCCAGCACCGCTGGTGCCGTGTCGCGGGGCAGACCTCCTCCAGCGCCTTCCAAAACCCGAGCGCCCCGTCGCCGGTGGCCAGCTCGGGCGCGATGACGAGACCGCGCGCCTTGAGGTCGACCAGCAACTCCCGCCAGCTTTGCGTGCTCTCACGCATGCCGACCTGGAAGCCCAGGAGTTCCTTCTTGCCTTCCGGGGTGGCGCCGATCAGCACCAGCATGCACTCGGCCTGCGGCTCCATTCGGGCCTGCAGGTAGACGCCGTCCGCCCAGATGTAGACGTAGCGCCGAGCCGACAGGTCGCGCCGCTGCCAGCGCGCGTGGTCGGCCTCCCACTCGCCCCGCAGCCGGGCGATCACCGAGGGCGACAGGTTCGGGGCATCGCGGCCCAGTAGCGCCGCAAGCGCCTCCTGGAAGTCGCCCATCGAGACCCCGCGCAGGTAAAGGACCGGCAGCAGGGCATCCAGGCTCCGGGTCCGCCGCGCCCAGCGCGGAAGGATGGCCGAGGTGAAGCGGATGCGCTCGCCATCGCGGCCAGCGCCGCGGTCGCGCAGTTTCGCCCGCCGCACCGCGACCGGGCCGATCCCGGTCTGCACTTGGCGCTCGGGGCCATGGCCGTGCCGCACCAGGCGCTCGCGCCCGTCCGGCAGCTGCATGCTCTTCATCGCGGCCAGGAACGTCTCAGCTTCCGCCTCGACCGCTTGGGTCAGCAGGCGGCGGGCGCCGCTCCGCAGGATGGCCGTCAGCGGATCCTCAATCGTGTCGGGCTGGCGCAGGGGGATGACAGTGGTATGGCTCATCGTGGCGTATCGCTCCTCCGGGAGGTTCAGGCAGGCTCGTCACCCGCCTCGATACGCCGCCTTGCTCACACCGCCATCACCCAGTTTCCGGCATAGCTCGAAGCAACGCCCGGCACGCGCGATCCCGATGTCGAGGTCAGGGTCGTCACCGCTCCTGGCCTCGACGGTAACGTCCCGCGTGGAAGGATGTGGACGCTCAAGACCATGGTCCGCAACTAGAGCGGCATCACCCTGACTGTCCGTAGCCGAATGCGCCAGGTATCGGGCGCATTCGGCGGGTTGGAAGCGATCGAATAGGCTGCCGATGGTGGACCAGAGCGTTTCCATGGTCCGCGCGGCGGCGGCCCGGAGCAAGGCCTTGAGCTTGGCGAAGACCTGCTCGATCGGGTTCAGGTCGGGGCTGTAGGGCGGCAGGTAGCGTCGCGTCGCGCCGGCCGCCTCGACCGCCTCGCGCACGCCGGCGACCTTGTGGCTGCTCAGGTTGTCCATCACCAGCACGTCGCCTGGCCGGAGCGCGGGGGCGAGGAACTGGCGGACATAGGCAAGGAAGCTGTCACCGTTGATGGCGCCATCGAGCACCAGCGGGGCGGCGATGCCGTCGGCCCGCAGTGCCGCGACGATGGTCGTGGTCTTCCAGTGTCCATGCGGTACCGCGTCGAGCGCCCGATCGCCGCGCGGGGCGCGGCCGTAACGGCGGACCATGTTGGTGGTAGCCCAACTCTCGTCGAGGAAGACCAGGCAGGCAGCGTCCAGGCCCGGCTGCATGGCCGTCCAGGCGCGCCGCGCCTCGGCTACATCGTCACGGTCCTGCTCGGCGGCGCGGACCTGCTTTTTTTGTGCGTCAACCCCAGTCGGGACAGGGTGCGCCACATCGCCGCATGGCCGACCGAGGCCGCGTGCGTCCTGGTCGCCCAGGCGCGCAACTCAGACACCGTCGCGCTTGGCCGGGCCGCCACCTCGGCGCGGATCGCCGCATGGTGCGGCTCCAGCCGGGGCAGGACGTGGTTGCGTTGCGGTCGAGCCGCTGCCCCGCCACCATCGCGCAGCCGCTGCCGGGCCTTGACCACGTAAGACACGCTCACCCCGAAGCGTGTCGCCACCGCCCGCGACGCTCGCCCGTTGTCCGCCAACACCCGGTCCCGCAGGTCCTGTCCCAACGCCTGCCCACGTCGCCATGCCATCCAGCGTCTCCAACCCACACCAGAAACCTATGAACCACAGTCACCACCCGTGCCGGAAAACCTCATCGATTCCAGGCTGCGTGATCCCGCTCTAGGCTACCGTTCAAGACAACGAAGCGGCGTTCACGGGGGGCGCCCGACAAGCCGGGGAAGGGCGTCCTGATGAGTGGTTTCCCAC
>JALYPS010000120.1 GCA_030856285.1 Pseudomonadota bacterium | reverse complement strand
GTCTGGACGTGGACGCCATGACCGCCATGGGCGCCGCGGCCCTGTTCCCGGATCCGACCACCGCGACCTTGTCGTTCGGGTCTTCGGACAGCGCCGCTCCGGCGGCTGGAGGCGTGAACTGGGCCCCCGGCCTGGGCATCGACGACCAGGCGCTCGCCTTCGACCTGACAGCGGCCACCGGTGGCCTGACCCAGTACGACAGCGCCTCGGTGGTTCAGGCCGTCCTGACCAATGGCACCGCCTTCGGCAACCTGTCCGAGGTTAAGATCGACGATACCGGTTTCGTCACCGCCATCTTCGACAACGGCGTCACCCGCCGTATCGCCCAGGTCGCCCTGGCCACCTTCACCAGCCCCGACAGCCTGACCGCCGTCAGCGGCAACGCCTACCGCGTCAGCCAGGGCAGCGGCACCTATAATCTGAAGGCGGCCGGCAGCGGCGGCGCCGGCTTCATCGGCGCCTCCCAGTTGGAAGCCTCCACCGTCGACCTGTCCGCCGAGTTCACCGGCCTCATCACCACACAGCGGGCCTACTCGGCCTCTTCCAAGATCATCACGACCGCTGACGAGATGCTTGAAGAACTGATCCGCATCAAACGCTGATCTTTCAACTAGGCCCTGATAACTGATTGTTAGAGTCCATGAATCGTTACCTAAATCAGGTCTGTGAAGAGCGATCCGAAGGCGGAGATTTTATCCTTTCCTTCACCACGACGCTTAAACGGCCCTTAGCGGGGCGGCGCGTAAGTTCACTGCATGGTGGTGGTGAATGAGGCTTAAGCCCATGTTGCAAGAGCGACGCGTAAACAATGCCGGGGAACAGTATGTGGTGGGTCCGACGGGCACGCCGCTGACGCTGGCCGACCTGCCGCCGGTCAATACCGACCGTTGGGTCATCCGTCGCAAGGCGGAAGTCGTGGCGGCCGTTCGCGGCGGGCTGATCAGCGTCGACGACGCTCTGGCCCGCTACCGTCTGACGGCCGAGGAGTTCCTCGCCTGGCAGAAGGCGATCGACAAATGGGGCATGCAAGGCCTGCGCACCACGCGCATCCAGAGCTACCGCTCCTAGGTCACCGACGACGGATTTCTTCAAGGGCCGCTTCCGGCGACGGGGCGGCCCTTTTCGTTGGCCCACCCACGTCGAGATCGACATGAGTCAGGCTCATCTCTGGGACCTGACCGGCTCGGCGGCAGTCGACAAGGTGGTCTTCCGCTATCGTCGCCAGGGGGTGGAAGTCGTTGTGACGGGCATGAGCCAGGCCGCCCGCACCCTGGTCGAGAAGGTGGGCCACCACGACAAGATCCACCTGCCGGCCGGCGGAGCCGCGCACTAGCGGCCGCCCAGGTCGGGGGCGGGCCTCGAATTCGCGCCGTTTTCCCCCTAAGTAGCGCGCCATGACGCTCGTGGAGCCCCTCTGCCCGGTCCCGACCATCGCCCCCATGGATGCTCCGGCGGACATGGACGCGGCGATCGCGTCCGCGCGCGCGGCGGTCGGCCTGCCGATCGGAGCCCGCGTCGTCGCGGCCATGTCGGGCGGGGTGGACTCAACCGTGGTCGCCGCGCTGCTGGCCAAGGCGGGCTATGACGTGGTCGGGGTGACGTTGCAGCTTTACGACCACGGCGCGGCGTTGAAGAAGAAGGGTGCCTGCTGCGCGGGCCAGGACATCCACGACGCCCGGCTGGCGGCCGAGATGATTGGCATTCCTCACTACGTCCTCGACTACGAAAGCCGGTTTCGCGACGCGGTGATCGACCAGTTCGCTGACAGTTACCTGCGGGGCCAGACGCCGGTCCCTTGCATCCGCTGCAATCAAACCGTGAAGTTCCGCGACCTGCTCGACGTCGCCCGCGATCTGGGTGCCGAGGCCATGGCGACAGGCCACTATGTCCGCCGCTCCATCGGCCCCACCGGTCCGCAACTTCGCAAGGCGGTCGACCCCTCCCGCGACCAATCCTATTTCCTGTTCGCCACGACGCGCGACCAACTCGACTATCTGCGCTTCCCCCTGGCCGATCTCGAAAAGCCCCAGGTGCGCGGCGTGGCCGCCGGGCTGGGCCTCAAGATCGCCGCCAAGCCCGACAGCCAGGACATCTGCTTCGTGCCGTCCGGGGATTACCGCACCCTCATCGACCGTCTGCGGCCGCAAGGGCGCGAGGCCGGCGAGATCGTGCACATGGACGGCCGGGTGCTGGGTGCCCACGCGGGCATCACCGACTACACCATCGGCCAGCGCCGGGGCCTGAACGTCGCTGTCGGCGAGCCCCTGTTCGTGACGAAGCTCGACCCCGACAATCGCCGCGTCATCGTCGGTCCGCGCGAAGCCCTGCTGACCGCCTCCCTGA
>JALYPS010000112.1 GCA_030856285.1 Pseudomonadota bacterium | reverse complement strand
GTCTGGAGAGGCCGGTTGCCGTACGTCGAAATCACAGTCGCCGTTCTCGGCGCCTTCGCCCTCGCCTGGCTGGCCGATCTGGTCAGCGGCCGCCGCGGCCTGTTTGCTACTTCACTGGTGTCGGGCGTCGCCGCCGTCTGCGGCTGGTTCCTGGCCGTGCGGGTCTTCGGCGCAAGCACAATGAACGAATGGACCTGGGTGCTCTGGTCGCTCGTCGCATCGACCGTGGCCCTCGGCGCCTTCTTCCTGTTCCGGAGCAAGCGCTGACATGGGTCCGAGGACCCGTCGTTTCGTCGCCATGATTGCCGTCCTGGCCTTCGTAGCGTTCTGGATCTGGGGAGCCATCGCCCTTCGCGGCCTTCTGCCGGCCGGTCCGTTGATCGATCTAGCCGTCTTCGCTCTCGCCGGCGTCGGCTGGGGCGTGCCCCTCTATCCGCTCTTCAAATGGGCCGAAGGTCGGGAGAAGTAGGCGCGCAATTGCAAAGGGGCCGCCCGAAAGCGACCCCCTGACCAACCGTCTTCATTGAGGAAGATGGTCGGAGCGACAGGATTCGAACCTGCGACCCCTTGACCCCCAGTCAAGTGCGCTACCAGGCTGCGCCACGCTCCGAGAGGCGCTCCCTATAGACGGGGTTCGCGACGCCGCAAACCGAAAAAGTCGGTCTCAGCCGCTTCTCGACAGCACGGCTTCCAGACGGGCCCGCGCGCCCTCAAGCTCGGCCAGAACCTGACGCAGGCGGATCGAGGACTGGCCCGTCGCCGGAGAGGCGGAAACGCTCGCCGGGGCGGCGCCTTCGGGCTCGAATGTCACAGCGCCCTCGGGATCGCCATAGTGGGCAAGGCGCTTCAGCCCCTGCTCCTTGTGCAGGCGCTGGACGCCCTTGATGGTCAGGCCTTCCTCATGCAGCAGCCGCTTCACCGACTTGAGCAGCACCACATCCTGCGGCCGGTAAAAGCGCCGCCCCCCGGCCCGTTTCAGCGGCGTCAGGAAGGGAAATTTGGTCTCCCAGAAGCGCAGCACATGCTGGGGCGCGCCGACCTCAGCAGCCGCTTCTGAAATGGTCCGAAAGGCGTTGGGACTCTTGGCCACGGCCGTCAGGCGGGCACGACAGCGTCGTGAACCCGGCCTTTCATGATCTGCGAGGCGCGGAAGCTGATAACGCGGCGCGGGTGGATCGCCGCGGGCTGGCCCGTCTTGGGATTGCGGCCCATGCGGGCGCGTTTCTCGCGCACCTGGAAGACGCCGAACCCGGACAGTTTCACCGTCTCGCCGCGTTCCAGAGATTCAATGATCAGTTCGAGCGTGCGCTCGACCAGGGCTGAGCACTCCTGGCGGGACAGGCCCACGTCCTCATGCACCGCTTCACAGAGGTCCGCGCGTGTCAGCGTCTGATGGTCGGGCAAGATCCGCTCCCCTCCAAAGGTCGGTCGACGGACATAAAAGGCCAAGCGTCGTCAAATGGAAAGCCGGAAATCGCCCTAGAGACGAAACGCGCATGCGCCCCACGTCAGACCGCCGCCCATGGCCTCCAGCAGAACCAGATCGCCGCGCTTGATCCGGCCGTCATGAATCGCCGCGTCGAGGGCGAGGGGGATGGAGGCCGCAGAGGTGTTGGCGTGGATGGCCACGGTCGAGATGACCTTGTTCTCGTCCAGGCCCAGCCGGTCACCGACGCCCTTGATGATCCGCTGATTGGCCTGGTGCGGTACGAACCAGTCGACGTCGGCCACCGCGATGTTGGAGGCCGCGCAGGCGGCGGTGATGGCTTCGGCGATATTGACCACGGCGTGGCGGAAGACCTGGTTTCCGGCCATGCGCAGGTGCCCCACGGTCCCGGTCGTGGCAGGCCCGCCGTCGACATACAGCAGGTCGGTCTTGGTCCCGTCGCAGCGCAGGGCGAAACCCAGCAGGCCCTGATCGGCCTTGGTCCCCTGCCCCTCGCGCGGCTCGACCACGACGCAGCCGGCGCCATCGCCGAACAGGACGCACGTCGAGCGGTCGGTCCAGTCCATCAGCCGGGTCATTTCCTCGGCGCCGATGATCAGGGCGCATTTCGCCTGGCCGCGGGCGACGAAGCCGTCAGCGATGCTGAGCGCATAGACGAAGCCCGAGCACACGGCCTGTACATCGAAGGCGATACAGGTCGGGGCGCCCAGCTTGCGCTGCACGATCGACGCGACCGACGGGAAGGTCATGTCGGGCGTGGTCGTGGCGACGATGATCAGATCCACCTCGGCGGCGGTCCGGCCGGCGTCGGCCAGGGCTCGCCTGGCGGCTTCCGTGGCCAGATCGCTGGTCGGCTGGTCGTCCCGCGCGCGGTGGCGCTGCTTGATGCCGGTCCGTTCCTGGATCCACTCGTCCGACGTCTCCACGATGAGGGCCAGATCGGCGTTGGTGACGACCTGTTCCGGCAGGAAGGAGCCGACGCCGGTCACGGCGCTGCGGACTACGCTCACTGAATGCTCTCCCCGACGGATTCATCCGCCGAATTGACGATGGGGTTCTCAAGCAGGGCCGTCAGCCGCTGCAGGTTCACCCCGACCTTTTCCATATAGTCGCTGCGAGCCAGTTCGACAGCCACCCGGATGGCGGCCCCAAAGCCGCCCGGCGTCGCCCCGCCATGGCTCTTCACCACGATCCCGTTCAGGCCCAGCAAGGGCCCGCCGTTGTTGGCGTTGGGATCGATCTTCTGACTCATCCGCTTGAGCGCCGGCATGGCCAGCAGCGCGCCCAGCTTTGACATCGGGCTGGAGGTCAGGGCTTCCTTCATCAGGCCGGCGATGAATTTGGCCACCCCTTCAGCCGTCTTCAGCGCGATATTGCCGGTGAACCCGTCGGTCACCACGACATCCACCGTGCCCCTGGCGATGTCCGTGCCTTCGACGAAGCCGTAATAGTCCAGGCCGAACCCGCCCGCACGCAACAGGCGAGCCGCCTCGCGCACCTCTTCGTGGCCCTTCATGTCCTCGGAGCCGACGTTCAAAATGCCGATGCTCGGTTTCGCGACCCCGTGGACGGCGGTCATGAACGCCTCGCCCATAATGGCGAACTCGACCAGCTGGGCCGCATCGCTCTCGATATTGGCCCCGACGTCGAGCACAGCGGTGACGCCTTTCGGCGTCGGCCAGCTGGCCACGATGGCCGGCCGCTCCAGTCCGGGCGCCGACATCCGCAACAGCAGTTTGGAGATCGCCATCAGGCCGCCGGTGTTGCCCGCCGACACGACGGCCCCCGCCTCGCCCGTTTTGACCGCCTCGATGGCGTTCCACAGGCTGGACCCCTTGCCGCGGCGCATTGCCTGGGCAGGCTTTTCGTCCATGGCCACGACCTTGTCGGTGTGACGCACGATGCAGACGTCGTCGGTCAGACCCGCCTTGGCCATTTCGGCGCGGATCGCCGTCTCGTCGCCGTGAAGGATGAAGCGCACACCCTCGCCGCCGTGACGTTTGCGATAGTCGCGCACGCCGGGCACCACAACAGACGGACCGTGGTCTCCGCCCATGGCGTCGAGCGAAATCAGGATCGGGGATGACAAGCCGTTTCGACTCCGTCGCGCCGTCAGCCCGGCGCTTGTCAGTTTGGCGACGATAGCGCCGCATCGGGGGGATGCAACCGCGCCGCCCCGGCGTCAACCTTCGTCGGAAGACCGAAGCTGCTTCAGCACCGCGAACGGCGAGATTTCAGCGGGTTCCGGCGGCTGGACGAACTCGGCGCCGGGCTTGCGCGGGAACGGATCCAGCCGAAGGGCCAGCTGTTCGACGGCATACTGGCCCAGATCGATCTGTCCGTTCTCGATCAGGTCGGGCGATTCGTCGTCCATGGTGATGACGATCTCGTCGGACTCCTCATCCACCGCCTCTGCGAGGGTCAGGACGAAGGGGGCGTCGATCTCGAGCGGCAACGGCTCCAGGGTGATGCCGCAGGTCTGGGCCAGACTGGCGCGCACCCTTCCCGACAACCGCCAGCCCGCGGACGACGGGGTCAGGTCCATCTCGGCGGTGAAGGCGTCCAGCGATGCCAGGTCCAGCGCCTTGACGATCCGTGCGCGCGCCGCCGCGTCGGGCTCCAGCGTCCGCTTCACGCCGCCGGCGACCTGATGCAGGCGGACGGGCTCGCTATAGGGAAGGTCGGGAAGGGTCATGCGGCTTTCTCCGCCCATTCCGGGGCGTTTGTTACGGCGTCAAAGGTCTGCGCCGCCAGACGCGCGCGGCTGGCGAGGGCGTAAGCGGCCAGGGTGTCACCTGTCGCGGCGTCCTCGCTCTCATACACATTGCGGGCCAGTCCGGCGGCCAGCGCGGCAGCGTCGCCGTCGCGCAGCGGACCCTCCCAGGTCGTCATTCGTCCGTACAGGGCCTCGCCCAGTTTGCGCATCTTCTTGCCGACCGAGACGTCGCCCACGCCCAGTTCCCGCAGGGCGTGATCCAGCGCCGAAACATAGGTGTTGAACAGGTCCTGTCCGGCCTCCGCGCCGCGGTCGCCATCATCGCGCAGCCGCATGACCAGAAGCAGGACGTGAAGGGTATAGAGCTCGAACCGCGCGTCGATACGATCGGCCACGCCGAACCGGGTGTAGAAGGCCGGATCGCGCGCCTGACGCACGGCCGCTTCATACAGCGGCTGGCCAATACGCTCGCGGGTACGGGTTCGGAACAGATTCTGAAGCATGATCATACGGCCCCTTTTCCGCCGCGCCGTTGAACTAAGGCTCGGGTCCGGTTAGGTCAAAGACCTTGTTGAAGTCGCAGGCACCGCAAATGCTCCGTACGAAACTCTTGATCGCCGCTCTCTCGGCCGTCGCCCTGACCAGCGCCTGCGCTCCTGTCGTGGGCCAGAACGGCTTTCAGGCGATCGACGCCAAGCCGACCGACATCGTCGCCGGCACCGATACGAAGCAGACGGTCCTGACCCGGCTGGGCACGCCGTCCACGACCTCGACCTTCGAGCGTGACAACGTCTGGTACTACATCAGCCAAGTGACCGAGAAATACACCTACAACCGGCCGCAGGTGACCCAGCGCTCGGTGACGGAAATCACCTTCAATGACGCGGGTCTGGTGTCCGAAGTCCGCACGCTGGGCCTCGACGACGGCCAGCGATTGGCCATGAACGGCCGGGAAACCCCGACCCGCGGGCGTCAGCTGACCATCCTCGAGCAGCTGCTCGGCAACGTCGGCCGCGGCCAGCTGCCCCGCACGGACGAGGACACGCCGGGCCAGCAGCGCCGAGAGTAGTCGCAGCGTCCACCGACAGACGAAGAAGGCCCCGGAGATCACTCTCCGGGGCCTCTTTGATTCCCGGCGAACCGGATCCTCCCGGCCTGAGCCGGGAGGTCGGAGCGCAAGTCCTAGAACACCTTGCCGCTGGCCAGGACTGCGAGCAGCAGCAGGGCCACGATGTTGGTGATCTTGATCATCGGGTTCACCGCCGGACCGGAGGTGTCCTTGTAGGGATCACCGACCGTATCGCCGGTCACCGCGGCCTTGTGCGCCTCGGAGCCCTTGCCGTGGACGACGCCGTTCTTGTCGGTGAAACCCTCTTCGATCACCTTCTTTGCGTTGTCCCACGCGCCGCCGCCCGAGGTCATCGAGATGGCGACGAACAGGCCTGTGACAATGACGCCCATCAGCATGGCGCCGAGCGCGGCAAAGGCCGTGGCCTTGTCAGAGATCGCCAGCACCGCGACAAACAGGACGATCGGCGACAGCACCGGCAGCAGCGACGGCACGATCATCTCCTTGATCGCCGCCTTGGTCAGGATGTCGACGGCCCGGCCGTACTCGGGCTTGACCTCATAGGTCATGATGCCGGGGTTCTCGCGGAACTGGCGACGCACCTCGGCCACCACGGCCTCGGCCGCGCGGCCTACCGCCATCATCGACATGCCGCCGAACAGGAAGGGCAGCAGCCCCCCGAACAGCAGGCCGACGACGACGTACGGATTGGTCAGGCCGAAATCGATCTCGCCCATGCCCGCGAAGAACGGGAACAGCTCCGGATTGGCGGCGAAATAGTCCAGGTCGGACGTATAGGCCGCGAACAGCACCAGGGCGCCGAGGCCGGCCGAACCGATGGCATAGCCCTTGGTGACGGCCTTGGTGGTGTTGCCGACCGCGTCGAGCGCATCGGTCGAATGACGCACTTCACTGGGCAGGCCCGCCATTTCGGCAATGCCGCCGGCGTTGTCGGTGACCGGACCGAAGGCGTCCAGCGCCACGATCATACCCGCCACGCCCAGCATGGTCGTGGTGGCGATGGCGATGCCGAACAGGCCCGCCAGCTGATAGGAGGCGACGATACCGACGATGATGGTCAGCGCCGGCAGGGCGGTCGATTCCAGCGAGACGGCCAGACCCTGGATGACGTTGGTGCCGTGGCCCGAAACCGAGGCGTTGGCGACCGAGCGCACCGGGCGGAAGTTGGAGCCGGTGTAGTATTCGGTGATCACCACGATGGCGGCGGTGACCAGCAGTCCGACCATGCCGGACCAGAACAGGCTCATCGGTTCGATGGTCAGGCCTGTGTTGGTGACGATCGGGCCGGTGATCAGCTTCTCGATGACGAAATAGACGGCGATCGCCGACAGCACGCCCGTGACGATCAGGCCTTGGTACAGGGCGCCCATGATGTTCTGGCTCTTGCCCAGACGGACGCAGAACGAGCCGATGATCGAGGTGACGATGCAGATGCCGCAGATGGCCAGCGGCAGCAGCATCATGGTGTCGACATAAGGCTGGTCGCGGAAGAAGATCGCCGCCAGCACCATGGTGGCGACCGTGGTCACCGCATAGGTTTCGAACAGGTCGGCGGCCATGCCGGCGCAGTCGCCGACGTTATCGCCCACGTTGTCGGCGATGGTCGCCGCGTTGCGGGGATCGTCCTCGGGGATCCCGGCCTCGACCTTGCCCACCATGTCGCCGCCCACGTCGGCGCCCTTGGTGAAGATGCCGCCGCCCAGGCGCGCGAAGATGGAGATCAGCGAAGCGCCGAAGCCCAGGGCCACCAGACCGTCGATGACTTCGCGGCTGGTCGCCTCGAAGCCCATGCCCGCCGTCAGGATGGCGTAGTAGCCGGCCACGCCCAGAAGCGCGCCGCCCGCCACGAACATGCCGGTGATGGCGCCCGAGCGGAAGGCCAGGTCCAGACCCTTGGCCAGGCTCTCCGACGCGGCCTGCGCGGTGCGGACATTGGCCCGTACCGAGATCAGCATGCCGGCGAATCCGGCCAGGCCCGACAGGACCGCGCCGATGACGAAGCCGATGGCGGCCCATTCGCCGATCAGGAAGTAGGCGGCGACCAGGATCACCACGCCGACCATGGCGATGGTCGTGTACTGCCGCCGCAGATAGGCCGAAGCGCCCTCCTGGATCGCCGCAGCGATCTCGCGCATCTTGTCGTTGCCGGTACTGGCCTTCATCAGCGAGGCGGTCTGGATCAGTCCATAGAGGACCCCCAGCGCGCCTGCGGCGATGACCAGCCACAGATAGTTGCTCATGACGTTTCCAAGTCCTGTGATCTTCAGACGCCCGGTCCCTTGGCGCGGTGGGCGTTGTCCGCCTCGTTCCGCCTTCCGGTCCCCCCGTGCGCACCGGACGCATGTTGCGTCCTTGGGGAATTGCGGCGGAAACGTGCCAAATACCGGCAGGCGACGCAACAGGCGATATTGATCAGCCGGTCCGGGTCACAGTCCGTCGGCGCGGGGCCTGACTGATGATCTCGACCCGGGTGACCGAGCCGCGTCCCACGATTGCCGATGCGGACCGTATCAGGCTGGCGGAAAGGGCGGCCGGATCGATTCGGGTCAGGTCGCCCGCCACCACAAAAGGCGTCCGGTGACCGGCCCGGACCAAAGCGTCGCGCAGGTAGGCTTCCTTGGAGCGGATCGTCTCGGGCGTGGCCGAACCGCCGAGATGCAGGCGAAGCGAGACAAACACGTAATTGAGCAGCCGTCCGCCCGCGATGATCGGCAGGCCGACACCGGGCATGCTCACGCTTTGGCCGCTCGCCGGCGCGTCTTCGGCCGCCGCAGTCGAGGCGACGGCGGACAGGGCGGCGGTGGCGGCGATGAGGTCACGACGGCGCATGTCGTCACCCTGATGTCGACGCCTTGAGAAATCGTTGTCAGCTGTGGGTGAATCCGGAGCGATCGAACGCGACCGGCTGACCGCCGAAGCGCACGGCCACGCCCTGCCCGGCAGTCACGGCGCCGATCCGGGTCAGGCGCAGATGGCGGCGATCGGCCTCGCGCCGCAGGGCCGCTTCATCGCGCGCTGAGGCGGTGAAGGCGATTTCATAGTCGTCGCCGCCGGTGACCAGCTTCTCGAGCGCGGCCTGTTCGTCGACGCGACCCTCGAACCAGGCCTGACCGGGGGCGGACAGGGGCACGGTCTCAAGATCGATCTCCAGGCGAACGCCGCTGGCCTCAGCCAGATGTTCAAGGTCGGCGACGAGGCCGTCCGAGACATCGATCGCCGCGCTGGCCATATCGCGTATCGGCAAGGCGAAATCGATGCGCGGCGTCGGCGTGCGATAGTGGCTCGACAGGGCGGCAAGCCGCTCGACGTCCAGCGACAGCTTGCCCTGCACCGCCTCAAGGCCGAGCCAGCCGTCGCCGATGGCGCCGGTGACGAAGACCAGATCGCCCGGCCTCGCGCCCGCGCGTCCCACCGTCCGCCCCTTGGGGATCCAGCCCAGCAGCGTCATCGAGAAGCTGGCCGGCCCGGGCGTGGCGACGGTGTCCCCGCCGACCAGGGCGACGCCGAAGGCTTTCTGATCAGCGCGCAGGCCGTCGACGAAGGTCATCCGCTCGGGCCAGCCACAGCGCGGCGACCAGTGGCAGGCCAGCAGATAGCCGAACGGCTCGGCCCCCTTTGCCGCAAGGTCGGACAGGTTCACCCGCATCAGCTTGCGCGCCACCGTGTCGAGCGGATCGTTCGGCAGGAAATGGACGCCCTCGATGATGGCGTCCTTCGTCAGGACCAGATCATGGCCTGCCCGCGACGGCACCACGGCGACGTCATCGGCCAACCCCCGGCCCCATTCCGGATGCGCCAGCGGCGCGAACAGCCGCCGGATCGTCTCGAACTCGCCGGCGACATCGACCGCGGGCATGGGCTCACCTACGCCTTCGGACGGACGTCTCGGGCGACGCCGTCCAGCGCTGCGTTGACGAACTTCGCCTCGGCGTCGTCGAAGAAGGCCTTGGCCAGTTCGACATACTCATCAATGACGATCTCGCGCGGCACATCCTGACGGTCGCGCAGCTCCCAGGCCCCGGCCCGCAGCAGGGCCCGCAGGGTGGAGTCCAGCCGCTCCAGCCGCCAGTTTGAGGCCAGCCGGGCTTTCACCGCCGTATCGATGTCGCGCTGGCTCTCGACCACGCCGCGCACGATCTCTGCGAAATAGGCCTCATCGGCCTCCGCCAGCGGCTCGCCTTCCATGTCGGAGTCAAAGCGGTGGTTCGAGAACTCGGCGATAACCGTGTCCACCCCCTCCCCGGCCAGCTCCATCTGGTAGAGGGCCTGGACGGCGGCGAGGCGCGCGACGGTGCGGGCGCGCCGCTGGCGGCTGGTCAACTGCGGCTCGGCGCGCTGTTTTTCGGCCTCGGCGAGTTGCTCGAGCACGGACTGGAGGCTGGCGGGTTCGGTCACGCGCCCAGTCCTAGCCGCAGCCGCTTGCGCAAGGCAATGAGGTCCAGACAGGCGCGGGCCGCGCCGCCGCCCTTGTCGCCCTCGCTGATCCGCGCCCGGGCCCAGGCCTGATCCTCGTCCTCGGTCGTCAGGATGCCGTTGCCGATGGCCAGGCCCTTCAGGCCGAGACTGGCCAGGGCCGCCGCCGACTGATCCGCGACGATCTCGAAATGATAGGTCTCGCCGCGGATGACGCAGCCCAGGGCGACGTAGCCGTCATAGCGCGGGGCGGTCGGGAACCGGCCGGCCGCCTCGGCAAGGGCGATGGCGGTCGGGACCTCCAGCGCGCCCGGCACCGAGACGACGTCGAACTCGGCGCCCCGCGCGCGCAGGGCGTCCTTGGCCCCTTCCAGCAGGGCGTCGGCCAGGGCGTCATAAAAGCGCGCCTCGACGATGAGAACGCGGGGAGGATCGCTCAGGATTGGTCTTCTCCGTCTATGTCGCGCCAGCCGACGATGCGCAGGCCGTAACCTTCAAGCGCGGCGGGGTTGGGGCGGGTCGAGCTCATCACGATCATGTCGCGCACGCCGAGATCCAGCAGGATCTGGGCCCCGACACCGTAGTTGCGGATCGAGCGGTCGACGGCCGCGGGTTTTTCGACCCCGGCCAGCCGCTCGGCCAGACCGTGCAGATCGGGGTCACGCAGGAAGACGGTGACCCCCGCCCCGTCATGTCCGCTGATCGCCTTCAGGGCCTGGGGCACATAGTTCTGGCGCGCCTCGACATGGCCGAGAATGTCGGCGGCGAAATCGACCTGATGCATCCGCACCAGCGTCGGCTTGCCCGGCTCGATCTTGCCCTTCACCAGAGCGATGTGTTCGTGCCCCTCGATGGTGTTCCGGTACAGCATGAGGCGGAAAGGTCCGCCGTGAATGCTCTCGAACGGCGTGTCCATGACCCGTTCGACATAGCGTTCTGTGCGGCGGCGGTAGGCGATGAGGTCCGCGATGGTGCCGATCTTCAGTCCGTGCAGCTGGGCGAAGGCGACCAGATCGGGCATCCGCGCCATCGAGCCGTCGTCGTTCATGATCTCGCAGATGACCCCGGCGGGTGTCAGCCCGGCCATCCGCGAGATATCGACCGCCGCCTCGGTATGGCCGGTGCGGACCAGCACGCCGCCGTCGCGGGCGACCAGCGGGAAGACGTGGCCCGGCGAGACGATGTCGTCGGAGCCTTTCGTGGGATCGGAGGCGACCTGCACCGTCCGCGCGCGGTCGGCGGCGCTGATGCCGGTCGTGACGCCCTCGCGCGCCTCGATCGAGACAGTGAAAGCCGTGCCCATGCTGGTGCGGTTCTCCGCGGCCATGGGGGGAAGGCGCAGCTGGCGGGCGCGTTCGCTCGTGATGGCCAGACAGATCAGACCGCGGGCGTGGCGGGCCATGAAATTGATCTGGTCCGGCGTGGCGAACTGGGCCGGAATGATGATGTCGCCCTCGTTCTCCCGGTCCTCGGCGTCGACGAGGATGTAGGGTTTGCCGTTGCGGGCGTCCTCGAGGATGTCCTCGATCGGGCTGATCGGGCTATCGAACATGTCCGAGGCGAGAATGATTGTGTTGGCCATCACGCCGTCTCCTGCCACCGCGCGAGGTATCGCGCCAGCATGTCGATCTCCAGATTGACCGCATCGCCGGCTTTCAGCGCGCCCAGCGTCGTGGCCTCCCGGGTGTGGGGAATGATGTTCAGGCCGAAGACCTGACCGTCGACCGTGTTCACCGTCAGCGAGACGCCATCGACGGTGATCGATCCCTTGGCGGCGATGTAGCGGTGCAGCGGCGCGGGCGCGGCGATGTCGATCCGGCGCGAACCGCCCTCGGGCGTCACCGAGACAACCCGGCCCAGTCCGTCAACATGGCCCGAGACGATATGGCCGCCCAGTTCGTCGCCCAGTTTCGCGGCCCGCTCCAGATTGACCGGGTCGCCTTCGCGCCAGTCGCCCAAAGTGGTCTTCGACAGGGTCTCACCCGAGACCTCGACGGCAAACCAGCCGGGGCCCTTTTCGGTGACTGTCAGGCAGCACCCGGCGTGGCTGATCGAGGCGCCGAGGTCGATGCTGGAGGTGTCCCAGGCGGTCTCGATCTCATAGCGGCAGTCGCGGGCGGTCTGCTCGACCTTCCGCACCCTGCCGATGTCGGTGACGATCCCGGTGAACATCAGAGCCTCTCGTAGCGCTCCCACAGGTCGTCACCGCAAGGCTCGACCGCAAGGCGCCGAAATCTGGGGGCGTCGGCCAGCTTGGCAAGGGTCAACGCCGCCACGCAGGGCCGCCCCTCCCCGCCCAGCAGGATCGGCGCGCGAAACCACTCCAGCCGGTCGACCAGACCGGCGCGCAGGAAGCTGGCCGCCACCTGCCCGCCGCCCTCGATCAGGACGGACGACAGGCCGCGCCGCTTGAGCGCCGACAGGCTGGCGACGACGGACGGGCGGCCATTCTCGGCCTCGACCTGCTCCACGACGGCGGAGCCGACCGGCGACGGCGCGGCGACGGTCAGAATCAGGCTGTCGCCGCCGCTCGCTGCCTTCGCGGTGGACGGCGTACGCAGCCCGCTGTCGAGCACCACCCGCAGCGGCTGATCGACCGGGCGGCCCGGCAGGCGGACCGTCAGCTCGGGATCGTCCGCCAGAACCGTCTCCACCCCGACCAGAATGGCGTCATGGGTGGCGCGCAGGCGGTGGCCTTCCAGCCGCGCCGCCTCGCCGGTGATCCATTTGCTCTCGCCGGACCCGGTGGCGATACGCCCGTCCAGCGACGTCGCCAGCTTCAGGGTGACCTGCGGTCGCATCAGCTCCGGCCGGACTCGTCGTCCAGCCCTTCGTCGCCGAGGAATTTGGCGAAGTCGCCGGTGTGGCGGAAGTCCTTGTAGACAGAGGCGTAGCGGACGTAGGCGACCTCATCGACCGACTTCAGCGCCTTCATGATGAAGTCGCCG
>JALYPS010000088.1 GCA_030856285.1 Pseudomonadota bacterium | reverse complement strand
CCGCGGTAGGAGGTGTTCCGTTTCACCTCGGCCAGCGCCTCGTGAAGCGCGACCATCGCACGCTGCGCCCCGATCTGCGCCGTGACCGCATCGGCGAGGGCGTCGAAGGCCGCTTGTCCCACGGTGGCCGAGAGGCCGGAGTCGCGGCGGCTTTGGGTGAGGGACTGGGCCAGTCGGCCGAGCTGGCTGACGGCTTCATCCTGGCTGGCTTCGGCCTGAAACAGGTCCGTCGCCAGGCGCGCGACGACGGTCGCCGCGTGTTCGCTGCGTTTCATTCGCTTACCTATTTTCTAGAAGCGACGCGGATCAGCCGCCGTACCGGATGCCTTGCAGAAGAAAGGCGAACCGCTCCGCGCCAATGACGCTCGTCAGGACCAGGGCGGCTATTGCCGCAATGGTGAAGACAAACAGGACGCGTCCGACGACTTCATGTCCGATTCCGATGGCTGGAAGCCGGTATCCAGCAGAGCGGCTCCGATGTGCAGGATCTCCCTGAAGGTGGTTTCCGGAGAGAGGAAGGCTGCCTGTTTGCGCGTTCCGCCCACCAGATGATTGACCATCATCTGTTTCACCGGCGTATCGGCCAGTGAGAGAAGCACTGTCTGAAGTTCCGCCCAGCTGATGCTCGGCAACTGTCCCTCGGTATCGGTCATTGATGTCCCCTTTCGCCGGGACAGAAGGACGCTTGGGGGCGGTGGCGGCGATTGGGACCGGTTCGGATACCGAGTCATTCGGAACGGTCTGATCGGCCAGAAGGAGGAGGGCTGCATCGACCCGTCCGGCCGCATTCAGCTTGCGCGCGGCGTTCTCGCAGTGACGGTCGACGGTCGACGGCTTTATGCCCAGACGCCGCGCGATCTGCTTGGAGTTCATGTGCGCATGGACGAGGCGAAGGCATTCGCGCTCGCGGTCGGTCAGTCGATCAGTACGGCTCGGCATGCGTCGCCCCCCGGCTCTCCTCCCGCGATTTAACCACGGGAGCGAGTTCACCGAAACGGGCATTGCGCCGCACAGCTACAATCATCGCTTGTCGACGGTGATCGGGAGCAGGGGGGTATCGAAATCGCGATGGAGGCCTGACCGAGAATCGAACTCGGGTGCAAGGATTTGCAGTCCTCTGCGTAACCACTCCGCCATCAGGCCCTGGGCCGTTGAAAACGACCACGCCATCGCGAGGGGCGTTCGCTATCAGATCGGATTGTCCCCCGCAACGCACAGACCTATAAGCGCGCCAGATTTCCGGCATCACGCCGGTCGCCCCAGCCGCAGGATCTCGCCTCCATGGATTTCGCCGCCGCCCGCAAGATCATGGTCGACAGCCAGGTCCGCGTGAACGACGTTACCGACCGCTCCCTGCAGGCGGCCCTTCTGGCCGTGCCGCGCGAGCGGTTCCTGCCGGCCGAACGGGCGTATTCGGCCTATGCCGAGATCGAGCCCGAGATTGCCGGCGGGCGCAGGCTGATGCTGGCGCGCGACCTGTCGAAACTGCTGATGGCGCTGGATGCAAAGCCGGGCGAGACCGCCCTGGCTGTGGCGGCGCCCTATGCCGCGGCGGTGCTGGCGCGGCTCGGCCTGGAGGCGACGGCGCAGGAATCGGACGCCGCCGTCTTCGAGGTTGTCGGCGAGGTGTTGGCTGAAGAGAGCGTCCGGACGGTCATAGCCCCGCTCAACGCGCCGGCGGGCGGCGGCTATGACGTCATCGTCTGCGAAGGCGCGGTCCCCGGACGAGCGGAGGCCTGGCTCAAGGTTCTGAACATGGGCGGGCGGATGGCGGTCGTCGAGCGGACCGGCCCGGTGGGCAAGGCGGTGCTGTATGTGCGGGGCGAGCAGGGGGTATCCCGCCGCGAACTGTTCAACGCGGCTCCGCCGATGCTGGCGGAACTCTCGCCCACCCCGACCTTCGCGCTGTAGGATCGCCGCCGTCGACGGACTGGCCCGGCGGCCGCGTGAAAAAAACTTAACTGGCGTGGGCGTAAAGCGTCCCGCATCAGACCTATGAGATACGAAGGGCGCGCTTCCCCGCGCCAGGCAGGAACAGACATGCTGAAACGTACGCGCGCGCTCGCCTCGGTCGCCGTCATCGCCGTGATCACCGGCATGGGCGCCCCCGCGTGGGCCGAGACGCTGAAGGAAGCGCTGGCGCTGGCCTATCAGACCAATCCGTCGCTGCTGGCCCAGCGCGCCAACCAGCGGGCGCTGGATGAATCGATCGTCCAGGCCCGGGCCGGCTTGCGGCCGCAGCTGGATGTCAGCGTCACCGCAAACTACGTCCGGGACTACAGCGGGGCGCCTTTCACCAACCCGGACAGCGACACTGGCGGGGCCAGCCTCGGGCTTTCCCAGACCCTGTGGTCAGGCGGCCGTATCGGCCACGGCATCTCGGCGGCGGAGGCCAATATCCTGGCCGGGCGCGAGAATCTTCGCGACATCGAACAGACCGTCCTGGCCTCTGTGATCCAGGCCTATGCCGATGTGATCCGCGACGGCGAAATCCTGACCATCCGCCAGTCGAACCTCGGCGTGCTGCAACGCCAGCTGGAAGAAGCTTCGGCGCGGTTCGAGGTCGGCGAGATCACCCGCACCGACGTGGCCCAGTCCGAATCGCGTCTGGCCCAGTCCGAGGCGGACCTTGCCAACGCCCGGGCCCAGTTGTCGGTGTCGCGCGCGGCCTATGCCGCCGTCGTCGGCCAGGCGCCGGGCGATCTGGCGCCGATGCCGGTGCTGCCGGGCATTCCCACCGATTTCGACAATGCCCTGGATGTCGCCCTGTTGGACAATCCCGCCATCCGCTCGGCTGCCTACAGCCAGCGTGCGGCAGAGGCGAATGTGGCGGCGGCCAAGGCGGAATACATGCCGTCCGCGCGTTTGACGGCCTCCTATGGCGGCTCGGCTTCGGACCTCGACAATCTGAGCGAGATCGCCGACGAGCCCCGCTTCCAGGCGGGCGCGACGATCTCGGTGCCGCTGTTCACCGGCGGGCTGAACAGTTCGCGCGTCGCACAGGCGCTGGAACGCGCCAACGTCGCCCAGATCAATGTCGAAGGCGAGCGGCGCAATACCCTGCAAGCGGTCAGCTCCGCCTATGCCCAGTCGATCTCGTCGCGCGCCACGCTCCAGGCCGGCGAGGAAGCCGTTCGCGCCGCGACCGTGGCCGCCGAGGGCGTGCGGCAGGAGGCCCAGGTCGGCCTGCGCACCACCCTGGACGTGCTGAACCAGGAGCTGGAGCTGCGCAACGCCCAGATCACCCTGGCCAGCGCCCGCCGCAACGAATACGTCGCCCAGGCCAGTCTGCTGGCCGCCATGGGCCGGCTGGAAGGCGCGGATCTGGACGCCGCCATGACCGTCTATGATCCGGCCGCCAACTATAACCGGGTTCGTAACCGCGGCGCCTTGCCGTGGGACGGGATTGTCGAGGCCATCGACCGCCTCGCCTCGCCGGCCGTCGTGCCCGCCAATGACGCCGAGGACGCGCCGATCGACGCCCAGCTGAAATCCGAGGTCGTCCAGACGGCGCCACGGGACTGACGATCCACAGGTCGCCTGCCGCGCGACTGTCGGGCGCGTCTGTTAACCTGTGACGCGAAAAACGCCCGTTGATTCCACCGGGCTGAGATGCGACGACATGGTGTGGGAGAGGTCTCCTCTTCCTAGCCGCAATTAGACTTGATCGTGCGGTCGCCGCGCGCCCCGGGGTTTCGACATGACCGACCAGACCGCCCAGGAACCGACGATGGAGGAAATCCTGGCGTCGATCCGCCGGATCATTTCCGAAGACGACGCCCCGGCTGAGACCGCGCCAGCCGCCGCTGCATCGGCCGAGGCAGCGCCCGCGCCGGAAGCCGCGCCGGAGCCTGAACCCGTCGTCTCGTCCGCCCTGATGGACGAAACCCCGTCGATGGAAGAGCCGCATGCCTCCGAAGAGGATGTGCTGGAGCTGACCGACGCCTATGAGGCACCGGCCGCCGAGAGCATCGGCGATCTGGACATCTCCCCCGCCGAACCCTTCCCGAGCGCCCCGGTCGCCGAGTCGGTCTTCGTCGAGGAACCGGTCGAATCCTATACGCCCGAACCGGCGCCGGTCCATGACAGCCTGGTCGGCGACAGCGCCGCGGCCAGCGCCGCCTCGGCCTTCGCCGGCTTCGCCTCCACGGTCCGGCGGCCTGACCCCATTGACGCGGCGAGCGGCTCCGGCCCAACGGTCGACGAACTGGCCCGCAGCCTGCTGCGCCCGATGCTGAAGGAGTGGCTGGACGCCAACCTGCCGGCCATCGTCGAGGCTCAGGTACGCAAGGAAGTCGAACGCATCGCCCGCAACGCCGGCTGACTTCACCCGCGACCCGATCAAGGCTAGATCATTCCGGGGCGGCTCCAGTCGGGGCCGCCCTTATCTTTTGTCTGAAGACCGTTCCAATGCTCGACAAGACCTTCGACCCGACCGCCGCCGAACCCCGCCTGTACGCGAGATGGGAAGAGAGCGGTGTGTTCGCCCCCAGGACTGACGGCGCGGCCGAGGCCTATTCGATCGTCATCCCGCCGCCGAACGTGACGGGTTCCCTGCACATCGGCCACGCGCTGAACAACACCCTGCAGGACATCCTCGCCCGCTATCACCGGATGCGCGGCAAGGCCGTACTGTGGCTGCCCGGCACCGACCACGCCGGCATCGCCACCCAGATGGTGGTCGAGCGCCAGCTGGCGGCGGCGGGGAACATCAGCCGCCGCGACATGGGCCGGGACGCCTTTGTGGCCAAGGTCTGGGAGTGGAAGGCCGAGTCGGGCGGGACCATCGTCCAGCAGCTGCGCCGGCTGGGCGCGTCCTGCGACTGGAGCCGGGAACGGTTCACCCTGGACGAGGGACTGAACGCGGCGGTGCGCAAGGTCTTCGTCCAGCTGCACAAGGACGGGCTGATCTATCGCGACAAGCGGCTGGTCAACTGGGACCCGCATTTCCAGACGGCGATCTCCGACCTTGAGGTCGAGCAGCGCGAGATGGACGGGTCATACTGGCATTTCGCCTATCCGCTGGCCGACGGGGTCACCTATGAGCACCCGGTCGCCTACGACGGAGACGGGCAGGCGACGGAGTACGAGACCCGCGACTACATCGTCGTGGCCACGACCCGGCCCGAGACCATGCTGGGCGATACCGGCGTGGCGGTACACCCGGACGACGCGCGCTATGCGGAGCTGGTCGGCACGTTCGTGACGCTGCCGATCGTCGGACGCCGCATTCCGATCGTCGCCGATGACTACGCCGACCCGACCAAGGGCTCCGGCGCGGTGAAGATCACCCCGGCGCATGACTTCAACGACTTCCAGGTCGGCAAGCGGGCCGGGCTGGCGGCGCTCAATGTCATGGACGCCTTCGGCCGTATCACCGC
>JALYPS010000073.1 GCA_030856285.1 Pseudomonadota bacterium | reverse complement strand
GGCGCGGCGCATCTCCGCGCCGTGACGGAGGGGTCTAAAGCCTCGCCGCGGCCTTCAACGCCTCGAAATCCTCCGGCGGCGGCGCTTCGACGGTGCGGTAGCCGCCTTCGGGGTGGGGAAAGGTCAGTTTGGCCGCGTGCAGCATAAGACGCGGCGCGGCGCGGCCGGCGAAGGTCAGGGCGCCGCCGTAGCGGGCGTCGCCGGCGAGCGGACGGCCGATCGAGGCCATGTGGACGCGCAGCTGGTGCATCCGGCCGGTGGCGGGGTCCAGCTCGACCAGGGCGCCGTCGTCAGAGACGGAAAGCGTGCGATAGCGGCTGAGCGCGGCCTGGGCGCCGGGCGTGTCGGCGGACACGGCGCGCATATAGCTCTCGCGGCCGATCTCCTGTCGCAGCAGAGGCGTCTCGATGGTCCCGGACTTCGGGTCGGGCACGGCCGACAGCAGGGCCAGATAGGTCTTTTTGAACCGCCGCGCCTGCATGGCCTTGCCGAGGAAGCCGGCGGCGGGTTTGGTTTTCGCCGCGAGGATGACGCCCGAGGTGTCGCGGTCGAGCCGGTGCACCAGATCGGGCCGTTTCCCGTTCGAGCGAGCGAAGGCCCACAACAGGTCGTCCAGAGTATGCGCCTGGATGCGGCCGCCCTGGCTGGACAGGCCCGCGGGCTTGTTGAAGACGATCACGGCCTCGTCCTCGTGGAGGATCCACGAGCGGACGGCGGCGATGTCGGCTTCGGTCAGGGAAGCGGGGGAACGGTCGGTCACCGCGCCTGCATAGGCGAAAGACCGACCGTCCGTCAGCCCCTCAGCGCAGGATGCCCTTCTGGCCGGTCGTCCAGACGTACCAGATGAAGAAGGCGCTGATGCCGCCCTTGACGACCAGCATCGGCCACCACGGGCCCAAGGCCTCCATCCCGTTGGACAGGCCGATGGTGTAGACGGCGCCCGCGGCCCAGCCGACGAAGGACGCGATGAAGGCGTGCAGCGCCCATTTGCGGCGCAGCAGCAGCAGGATAGCGCCCAGCAGTCCGCCCCAGACGCCGATCGCCCAGACGCCGTGATACCAGGCCGGCATGCCGTGGAACCAGGCCAACTGAAGCGCGGTCGGCTCCATGTTCGCCAGCCAGGCGTCGCCCTGCGTCTGGGTCATGACGTAGTCGAAACAGCCGAGGCCGTTCCACAGCAGGGCGACGACCCCGACGATCCACAGATGCCAGGCCGCCGGGGACCTTCCGGAGTTCAACGCAGCACGCCCATCTTGCTCATGGTCCAAGCGTACCAGATGAAGAACAGGCAGGCGCCGCCGATGACGATCTGCATCGGCCACATCGAGCCCATGGCCTGCATTCCCTCTGACAGGGCGAAGGCGTAGACCGCGCCAGCCAGCCAGCCGAGGAACGAGGCCACAAACACCGGCAGGGCCAGTTTGCGGCGCAGCAGCAGCAGGATGGCGCCGAGGGCGCCGCCCCAGACGCCGATGGCCGAGGCCGCGTGCGTCCACATCGGCATGGCGTTGAAATACTCGACCTGCGCCGCGGTCATGCCCATCTGGGCGAACCACTCCTCCTTGCGGGTCTGGGTCATGAAGTAGTCGACGCAGCCGAAGCTGTTCCACAGCAGCGCCAGGACCCCGACCACCCAGAGGTGCCAAGGCGTGCGGACGGTCTGTCCGCCGCTCACGACAGCACCCCCTTCTTGCCCATCGTCCAAGCGTACCAAGCCAGCAATGCGGCGATGACGACAATGACCCAGGGCATGTAGCTCATCATGGCCATGGCTTCGGGCAGCGGCGGCATCGGGTTGGCGAGGCCATAGACCAGGCTGACGACGGCGCCGAGCAGCGACAGGGCGAAGGCCGGAACCGCCAGCTTGTTGCGCATCAGAAGCAGGATCGAACCCGCAACGGCTCCCCATACCCCCAGCACCCACGGCACATACATCCAGGTCGGCATGGCGTTGTAATAGGTGATCATGGAGTCGGTCATGCCGGAGGCGCGCCAGTAGGTTTCGCCCTGGGTCACGCTCATTACGAAATCATAGCCGCCGAAGGCATTCCACAGCAGGGAAATCACCCCCACCGCCCACAGATGCCACGGCATCGCGGTCTTGATCGTGTCGGTCTTCTTCCCCTCCCAAGGTTGATCGATGGGCGGGAGGCTAGACCCAAAACTGCCCTTACGGCAACGCTAGCCTGCGGGGACCCGCCACGGCGGATTGATCCGGTTCTCGCCGGCGAAATACAGGCACAGGCGATTGCCGTCGGGGTCGCGCAGGCGCGCCTCGCGCCAGAGCCAGCGCTGGTCGGCCGGGCCGCTCTCGAGTTCGACGCCCGCGGCCGTCAGGGCGGCGACCTGCGCGTCGAGGTCGTCGCACTCGAAATAGATCATCGTCCCGCCGGGCGCAGGGGCTTCCACGACGTGGATCGAGAAGGTCGCGCCGCCCGGGCAGAGAAAGCGGGCGTAGTGGTCGCTGGAGACGATCAGCTCCGGCCCGAGCCGCTGGTAGAAGGCCCGGGCGCGGGGGATGTCAGAGACCTCGACGGTGATCTGGTTGAGGTTCATTCGTCGCCCTTCCGCGCCGCTCGCATCGCCGCCCAGCGGTCGAGCCGTTACTTGACCTTGGCTTCATGCCCCTCGCCTTTCGGGGCGTAGAAGACGCGGCGCTCCATCCCGTCGGGGAAGAAGTTCGCGCCAGAGAAACCTTCGGGCGTGTCGGGGTCGTACTGATAGCCCTGGCCGTAGCCGAGCGACTTCATCAGCTTCGTCGGGGCGTTGCGGATGTGGGCCGGGGGCATGAGCGAACCGGTTTCCGCGGCCGCCCGCTTCGCCGCCTTGAAGGCCTCATAGACGCCGACGGACTTGGGGGCGGTGGCGAGGTGGACCACGGCCTGGGCCAGGGCCAGTTCGCCCTCGGGAGAGCCGAGGAAGTCGTAGGTATCCTTGGCCGCATTGGCGACCAGCAGGGACAGGGGGTCGGCCTCACCGATGTCCTCGACCGCCATGCGCACGATGCGGCGGGCCAGATAAAGCGGATCCTCGCCACCGTTCAGCATCCGCGCCAGCCAGTAGAGGGCGGCGTCGGGGTCCGATCCGCGAACGGATTTATGCAGTGCAGATATGAGGTTATAGTGTTCTTCTCTGCTCTTGTCGTAAGCGGGCGCGCGCTTCTGCAGGATGCCGGCCAGCGCCTGAACGTCCAGCGGATCGGTCGAGGTCAGGTCGAACAGCACCTCGGACATGGTCAGCAGGTAGCGGCCGTCCCCATCAGCCAGCGCCAGCAGGGCATGGCGGGATTCCGGGATCAGCGGCAGGGTCTTGCCCTCCTGCGCCTCGGCCCGAATCAATAGTTGATCCAGCGCCGCGTCGTCCAGCCGCTTGAGGACATAGACCTGCGACCGGGACAGCAGCGCCCCGTTCAGCTCGAACGACGGGTTCTCCGTCGTGGCGCCGACGAGGGTGATGACCCCCTCTTCCACGAACGGCAGGAAGCCGTCCTGCTGGGCGCGGTTGAAGCGGTGGATTTCGTCCACGAACAGCAGGGTCGACTGGCCGGCGGCGCGGCGCATGCGGGCGGCCTCGAACGCCTTCTTCAGGTCGGCGACGCCGGAGAAGACAGCCGATATCTGCTGGAACTGGTAGCCGGCGGCCTGGGCCAGCAGACGGGCGATGGTGGTCTTGCCGGTGCCCGGCGGGCCCCACAGGATCATGGAGCCCAGACGCCCCGCCTCGACCATGCGCCGGATCGGCCCGCCCGGTCCCAGCAGATGGTCCTGACCCACGACCTCTTCCAAGGTGCGAGGGCGCAGCCGGTCGGCCAGGGGGGCGTCGGGGGGATGGATGCCGGAGGCTTCGAACAGGTCAGTCATGCAGGGCCAGAGATAGGCGTTCCGGACGCGCATTTCACGCGTTAGTGTGGCTGTGAAGCGAGGAGAGCGCGACATGGCTGACGACCACAACGCACAGCGTCCGATGACCGGCATCATCCCCCACCTGAGCATTCCGTCGCGGGGCGGCCAGGCGGCGATCGAATTCTACACCCGCGCCTTCGGGGCTGTGGAAGAGCGGCGGATGCTGGCCGAGGACGGCGAGCGGCTGATGCACGCCGCCCTTCAGATCAACGGCGCCCCCCTGATGCTGGCCGACGAATTCCCCGAGTACAACGGCGAGCAGGACGTCGAGCCCAAGGGGGTGACCATCCACCTGCAGGTCGACGACGCCGACGAATGGTGGAACCGAGCCCTGCTGGCTGGCGGCGTGCCGCTGTTCCCGCTGGCGGACCAGTTCTGGGGCGATCGCTACGGCCAGCTGCGCGACCCGTTCGGCCACACCTGGTCGATCGGTTCGCCGATCCGGAAATGACCTACGTCCCGCCCGATCCGCCGGTCGTGCCGTATCTGACGGTGCGGGACGGGCACGCGGCGCTGGACTGGTACGTCCGGGCTTTCGGCGCGCGCGAGGTCGTCCGCTACGACATGGACGACGGCCGGCTGGGGCACGCCTCGCTGGAGCTGGCCAACGGCGGCGCGATCTATCTGTCGGACGAGTTCATCGAGGAGACCGTCGGAACGCGCGCGCCCGAGTCGCTGGACGGGACCACCTTCACCGTGGCGCTGGCTGTCGATGACGCGGATGCATGGATCGCTCGGGCCGAGGCGGAGGGCGCGGTGGTGATCCGGCCCGCCGCGGATGAATTCTATGGCCGCCACGGCAAGCTGCGCGATCCCTTCGGCCACGTCTGGTCGCTGATCGGGCCCAAGCGCACCTGATCAGCGCACCACGAGCACGCCGCGCTGGCCGCGCCGCTCGACCAGCAGCTGGGAGCCGCGCGGCAGGTTGGCCAGCTGCTGCGGCGAGGTCACGGCGCGATCGTTGACGGCCATGATGACATCGCCGGACTGGAGGCCGACGCCCCGCCGCGCATAGCTGTTGGAGGCGACACGGCCGACGACGACCCCGCTGGCGAAGGGATCGCCGCCCAGACTGTCGGCGAGGGCGGGGTTCAGGGACAGAACCTGGGCGCCGGTCAGGCCGCCCGACTGGATCAGCATCGCCCCCTGCACATCTGCATTCCCCGGCAGGCGCTGCACGCGCGCGTCGACCACCAGCGGCCGGCCGTCGCGCAGCAGGGACACCCGGACCGTCTCATCGGGCGCACGGGTCCCGACCCGGAAATTGAGGCCGCCCTGATCATTCACCTCGGCCCCGTCGATGGCGGTGATGACGTCGCCCATCCGAAGGTCCGCGCGGTCGCCGGGCCCGTTCGGCCAGACCTCGGTCACCACCAGACCCTGCGGCCGGTCGAGACCCAGGCTACGGGCCACATCGGCGCTGACGCTTTCGCCCTTCACGCCCAGCCAGGGCCGGATCACGGCCGTGGCGCCGCCGACGGCCGAGTCCACCACCCGGCGCACGGCCGCCGCCGGCACGGCGAAACCGACGCCCGAGGACGAACCCGAGCGGGAGAAGATGGCGGTGTTGATACCGATCAGATCGCCGTCCATGTCGACCAGCGCCCCGCCCGAATTGCCCGGGTTGATGGCGGCGTCAGTCTGGATGAAGGAGCCGCTGTCCGAGATGCCCGTCTCGGTGCGGTTCAAGGCCGAGATGATGCCGTTGGTCACCGTCTGGCCGACCCCGAACGGGTTGCCGATGGCCAGCACCAGGTCGCCGACTTCCTGCTCCTCGCGGTCGTCGATATTGAGGGTCGGAAGCCGCTCATTGACGCCTTCGAGCTGCAGCACGGCGATGTCGGAGCGTTCGTCGGCCAGGATGACCCGGGCGTCGAACTCGCGGCGGTCGTTCAGCACGACCTTGATCTGCTGCATGCCGTTGATGACGTGATAGTTGGTCACCACCACCCCGTCGGCGCGGACGATGACGCCGGAGCCGACCGAGCCGACCTGCTGGGCGCGGGCCCCCTGCCCGAACATCGACCAGAACGGGTCCTGGACCTGCTGGACTCCGCGGGCGGAGACATTGACCACGGCGGGGGCGGCGGTGCGGACCACAGGGGCGAAGCTGGACTTCATCGCCAGGGCGTCGCCAGGAACCACGCGGTCAGCGGCGAAGACCCCGTCCTGGGCGCGGCCGTCGGTCGATTGGCCAAGGCCGGCGAGGATCAGGACGGCGGCGAGGGCGACGGCGTGGGTTTTCATGGTCATCCGATAGGTCAGCGGGACGAAGGCCGGACCATTCCGCTCCGGATTCTGGACCGTATCAAGGCGTCGGCGCGGCCTCGACGGCTGCTGATTCCTGACGCTCGGCCTGACGCCCGACCCACCAACCGATCAGCGCGGCCAGCAACAGGGAGACCGCGGCCAGATAGAAGGCCAGACCCGGATCGGTCAGGACCCGCACGGCCGCGAGCTGGATCGAGCCAGACGCGGGCGCCAGGACCTCGGCGATCCAGAGACGCGTCCCGATCGCTCCATCCCCGACCGAGAAGGAATAGACCCAGCCGAAGAACAGCGGCGACATGACCCCGGCGATCGCGGCCACGCTCATGTTGGCGCCCTGAAGCTGGCCCTGCTCGTCTTCGCCGACGCGGCGGGTCATCAGCGACTGAAGCGTCGGCATGGCCAGCCCCCACAGGGCGTTGGGGAGCATGGCGAGGATGAACATCAGCCCGTCGGGCGCCCAGCCCATGGCGGCGATTCCGATCGTGCCGCCGACCAGCCCCAGCACCATGGTCATCCGGTCGCCCAGCCGTTTGACGACCGGTCCGACCAGAACGCCCTGAACCACCATGTCCAGCACGCCGACAATGGCCAGCAGCAGGCCGACCTCCCTCGGTCCCCAGCTGTAGCGGTAGGCCGCGTACAGGACGAAGACTGCCGAGAAGACGTGGTGAGCAAAATAGAGCAGGAAATTCACGACCGCGAGGCCGCTGAGTTCGGTATGCCGTTTCAGCAGGATCAGGGCGCCGACGGGGTTGGCGCGCTTCCAGCTGAACCTCATCCGCCTTTCGACGGGCAGGCTCTCGGGCAGGACCAGCAGGCCGTAGAAGAAGGCCAGCGCTGACAGCCCCGCCGCGAACCAGAACGGGACCCGCGGCCCGAACTCGCCGAGGAAGCCGCCCATGATCGGGCCCAGCACGAAGCCTCCCGAGAAGGCCGCGCCGATCAGGCCGTAGGCGCGGGCGCGTTTCTCGGGCGCGGTGATGTCGGCCATATAGGCGTAGACGGTGGTAAAGCTGGACGAGGTGATGCCCGCGATGATCCGCCCCAGCGCCAGCCACCACAGGTCCGGCGCCACGGCCATCAGCACATAGTCGAGCGACAGGCCGGCGCAGCTGATCAGGATGACCGGCCGGCGGCCGTACTGGTCCGAAAGCGAGCCGATGATGGGGGAGCAGACGAACTGCATCCCCGCCCACAGGGCCACGAAGACGCCGTTGATGATCCCGGCCCGGGCGTTGGAGCCGACGAAATCCTCGATCAGGCCTGGCAGCACCGGGATGATGATCCCCATGGCCACGATATCGAGCACCGCCGTCACGAAGATGAAGGCGAGCGCGGCGCGATGGGTGCGGAAACGGCTGAGGGCGGACATGAAGGGCTCGGAAATCGGTCGCGCCTTCTAGCGGAGCGGAGCCGGCCCGTCAGCCCCTCGGGCCGCGGCTCAAGCCGGG
>JALYPS010000067.1 GCA_030856285.1 Pseudomonadota bacterium | reverse complement strand
TCTTCGCCGAGAACGACATGATCGTGAAGGTGAAGGAGCCGCAGAAGGTCGAGTGGGAAATGCTCCGCGAGGACCAGATCCTGTTCACCTATCTGCACCTGGCGCCCGACCCCGAGCAGACCAAGGGCCTGATCGCGTCGAAATGCGCGGCCATCGCCTATGAGACCGTGACCAACGCCCAGGGCGGCCTCCCGCTGCTGGCGCCGATGTCGGAAGTCGCGGGGCGGATCGCCGTCTTCTCGGCCGCCGAGACCCTGCTGAAGCACAACGGCGGCATGGGTCTGTTGTTCTGCGGCGTTCCGGGCGTGGCTCCGGCGCGGGTGCTGGTGCTGGGCGGCGGCGTGGTCGGGCTGAACTCGGCCCGCATGGCCATGGGCCTGGGCGCCGAGGTGGTGGTGCTGGAACGCTCCATCCCGCGCATGGCCTATATTGACGAGGTCACCAACGGCCGCGTCATCACCCGCTATTCCTCGATCGGCGCGGTCGAGGAGGAGATGGTCAAGGCCGACGTCATCATCGGGGCCGTGCTGGTCCCGGGCGCCGAGGCCCCCAAGCTGATCAAGCGCGAACACCTCAAGCAGATGAAGCCTGGCTCGGTGTTGGTCGATGTCGCCATCGACCAGGGCGGCTGTTTCGAGACCAGCCACGCCACGACCCACGAAGACCCCACCTACGTCATCGACAACGTCGTCCACTACTGCGTCGCCAACATGCCGGGCGCCGCCCCGCGTACGTCCTCGGAAGCCCTGAACAACGCCACCCTGCCCTTCGGTCTGGCGTTGGCCGACAAGGGTCTCGAGGCGCTGAAAGCCAACCCGCACCTGGCGCGCGGCCTGAACGTGCTGAAAGGCGAGATCACCTATCCGGCGGTGGCCGAGGCGCTGGACATGCCGTGGAGCGATCCGTTCGGGGTGTGGGCGAAGGGGTAGACGCTTTCCTTCTCCCCTTGCGGGAGAAGGTGGCTCGAAGGGCCGGATGAGGGGTCCCCCGGCCTGACCGCAAAGTCGGTTCGACCCCTCACCCGCCCGCACAAGAACGACGGCCTCGCCGCCGTGTGCGGCCTTCCTCTCCCGCAAGGGGAGAGGGGTTCACACCCCGCCTGTAAATCGCCGCGCTTTTCCTACATAAGCCCGCGATGAAGTTTCTCGACCAGGCCAAGATCTATATCCGCTCCGGCAACGGCGGGGCGGGCGCCGTCTCCTTCCGGCGGGAGAAATTCATTCCGAACGGCGGGCCGGACGGCGGCGACGGAGGCAATGGCGGCAACGTCTGGATCACGGCGGCCGACGGCCTGAATACCCTGATCGACTTCCGCTACCAGCAGCATTTCAAGGCCGCGACCGGCACCCACGGAATGGGACGGCAGATGCACGGCGCCAAGGGCGAGGACATCATTCTCAAGGTCCCGGTCGGCACCCAGGTGCTGGACGACGACAAGGAGACGGTGCTGCTGGACATGGACTATGTCGGCAAGACCGAGATGCTGCTCAAGGGCGGCAACGGCGGCTGGGGCAATGTCCATTTCAAGGGCCCGTCCAACCAGGCGCCCGCCTACGCCAACCCCGGCCAGGAGGGTCAGGAGCGCTGGATCTGGCTGCGGCTCAAACTGATCGCCGACGTGGGTCTGGCCGGCCTGCCCAACGCCGGCAAGTCGACCTTCCTCGCGGCGGCCTCGGCGGCCCGGCCGAAGATCGCGGACTATCCGTTCACGACGCTGGTGCCCAACCTCGGCGTGGTCGACCTGTCGGCCACCGAGCGGTTCGTCATCGCCGACATTCCCGGCCTGATCGAGGGCGCCTCGGAAGGGGCCGGTCTCGGCACCCGCTTCCTCGGCCACGTCGAGCGGTCGGGCTGTCTGATCCATCTGATCGACGGGACCCAGGACGACGTCGCCGGCGCCTACCACACCATCCGCCACGAGCTGGAAGCCTATGGCGCCGGTCTGGCCGAAAAGGCCGAGGTCCTGGCCCTGAACAAGGTCGACGCCCTGACCCCCGAGGCGCGCGAGGAGAAGGCCGCTGAACTCGAAGCCGTCGCCGGCCGCCGACCCATGCTGGTGTCGGGCGTGTCGGGTGAGGGCGTGACCGAACTGCTGCGCGCAGCCTGGACCGAGGTGCGCAAGGACCGCGGCGAGATTGCGCCCGCTGAGGAAGACGAGACCGTCATGGAAACGCCGGGCGGCTGGGAGCCGTAGCCCCGCCCGTCGCGGCGTGTTAGCTCCCTTGTGAGCATAAGTCCGCGCGAGCCCCTGACGCCTTGTCCTTCTTCCACGCCGGACCCGCGCCCAAAGCCAGAGGCCCTCGTCCCGGCGCCCTGCGCGACGGGCTGGACCTGCAGCCCGGCATGGCCGTCGGCCTGTTCGGCGGCTCGTTCAATCCGGCCCATGACGGCCACGCCCATGTGGCCGAAACGGCGATGCGGCGGCTGGGACTGGACCGGGTGATCTGGCTTGTGTCGCCGCAGAATCCGCTGAAGGACGCCCGCGACAGCGCGCCGCTGGCCGAGCGGATGGCCTCGGCGCGGGCGGCGGCGGCGATGGCGGCGGCGGGGCGGTCGATGGTGGTGTCGGATTTCGAGACCCGCGCCGGGACGCAGTGGACGGTCGACACCCTGCGCGCCCTGACCGCCCGCCACCCCGGCGTGCGCTTCGTCTGGCTGATGGGGTCGGACAATCTGGCCAGTTTTCACAAATGGCGCGGCTGGACCGACATCATGCGGATGATGCCGATGGCGGTGATCTCGCGGCCCGGGTCGCTGCGCCGCAGCCGCACCGCGCCCGCCGCCGCCCGCTTCGCCGCCGCGCGGGTTCCGACCAGCCAGGCGCGCCTGTTGCCCGGCATGGAAGCCCCGGCCTGGACGTATCTGACGGCTCCGCTTAATCCGCGCTCTTCGACCGCTTTGCGTGCAGCCCGTGACGCCGCTGCGCATTTATGATAGGCTTCCTCTTTAGTAATCTCCCCGGAGCCCTCCGCTGACCCCCTCGCCCGCGCACGACGCGCAAGACACCGCCGCTTCCAACGCGGCGCACGAGATGGACGAATTCGAACCCATCCGCTCCGAAGACGGTCCGCAGGCTCCCCTTCCCGTCGGCTCCACCGCTCTGGAAACAGCCATCCTGGCGCGTCTCGACGACGACAAGGCCCAGGACATCGTCCTCATCGACCTGAAGGGCAAAAGCCCGATGGCCGACACCATGATCATCGCCTCCGGGCGGTCGCACCGTCACGTCGGCGCCCTGGCTGACCACCTTCAGCGCGCGCTGAAGGAAAATGGTCTCGGCAAGGTCAAGGTCTCGGGCCTGCCGCACTGCGACTGGGTGCTGCTGGATGCGGGGGACGTCATCGTCCACCTGTTCCGCCCGGAAGTGCGCGCCTTCTACAACATCGAGAAGATCTGGTCGGTCGAGAGCGGCCACCGCGTCGACGCGCGCGCCTGATCCCCTGACAGGATGAAGCTGGCCGTCATCGCCATCGGCAAGCCGGGGCGGGGCCCCGAAGCCGTGCTGGCGGCCGACTACGCCGAGCGCGCGACACTGGCCGGGCGGGCTCTGGGGCTCGGACCGCTGGAACTGGTTGATCTGGAACCGCGCAAGCCGGGCAAGGCGCCCGAGGCCGAGCTGATCCTCAAGGCCGCCGAGGGCGCGCATCTGATCGCCTGCGACGAACGCGGCAAGACCTTCTCCAGCCGCGCCTTCGCCGACCATATCGCCATGCTGCGCGACCGTGGCGAGCGGCGGCTGGTTTTCGCCATCGGCGGGGCCGACGGGCTCGACGACAGCGTGCGCGCGGCGG
>JALYPS010000475.1 GCA_030856285.1 Pseudomonadota bacterium | reverse complement strand
GTCTGGCCGTTACCGCTCAACCGAATCCGGAAACCATTCATGATTTCGGTGGTTTCCCTGAAGAACTGCATGCGATGCAGTATCCCGCGCCGGGCTCGCCCGAACTGGCGGCGCGGGTCTCGGATCTGACCGGGGCGACGCCTACGACGCAATGGGGCCTCGATCACGGAACCTGGTCTGTGCTGGCCCATGTCTGGCCTCAAGCCGATGTGCCGGTGGTGCAGTTGTCGCTGGACCGCAGCCTCGACGCGCGCGGACATCATGACCTGGCGAAGCGGCTGACCCCGCTGCGGGACGAGGGGATCATCATCGCCGGCTCGGGCGACTTCGTGCACAACCTGCGCACCTGGAAGCGGGCCGGAGGCGAGGCCTGGCCATGGGCCTCGGGGTTCAATGAGGCGGTCAAGGCGGCGTTGCTGCGTGGTGACGACGATGCCCTGATCGACTGGGTCGGACTGGCAGAGGACGCCCAGCTGAGCGTCCCGACCGACGAACACTATCTGCCGCTGCTCTACGTCGCCGCCCAGCGTGCGCCGGGCGACGAGGTGAGCTTCTTCAACGACGTCATCGAGGGCGGTTCAATCTCGATGACGGGCGTCCGGATCGGCTAGGGGTTTACGTCCTTGCGCATGGCCGCGTCCACGCTCCACGGCCCCGGCCCGGCGGCCGTCAGCCGGCGACGATGCGCAGCACGCTGAGAAGCGGGGGTTGGTACGCGGCGAACCTGTCGAACACGAAACCTTTCAAGATGTCGAACAGGACAGTCTGGGACCGAGTCGGCCCCGCATCAGAGCCGGCGGATCAGGCCGCCTGCTCCATCTCCGCCATCTGCTGGATGCGGACATAGTCGGTCTTGCCGGTGCCCAGCACGGGGACCTCGGATACGCGCATGATCTTCTTCGGGACCGCCAGTTCGGGAGCGCCATGGCTGCGGGCCCATTCAGCGAGACGGGCGACGTCGGCGTCGCGGCGGTCGGTGATCAGAACCAGCTTCTCACCCTTGCGGGCGTCGGGAATGGAGACGACGGCGTGCCGCGAGTCGGGCCAGACCGCGCTGGCCAGACCCTCGACCGCGGTCAGGGACACCATCTCGCCGCCGATCTTGGCGAACCGCTTGATCCGGCCGAGGATCGAGACATAGCCGTCCTTGTCGATATCGACGATGTCGCCGGTGTCATGCCAGCCGCCGGCCAGCGGTTCGACGCTGTCGGGATCGTCGGCCGCCAGATAGCCCTTCATGACGTTGGGGCCGCGCAGGAAGAGCCGCCCGCCGTCGGGGATGCCGTCGACCGGGTCGATGCGCCATTCCATGCCCGGCATCATCTGTCCGACGGTGCCGGGCCGGTTGCGATCGGGATGGTTCACCGCCACCACGGGGGCCGCTTCGGTAGCGCCATAGCCTTCAAGCAGCTTCAGGCCGTGGAAGCGGGTGTTGAACAGGTGGTGGGTCTCCGGCCGCACCTTCTCCGCCCCGGCGACGACGAATTGCAGGGTCGCGAAATCATCGGGCGCGGCGACTCGGGCGTACTGGTTCAGGAAGGTGTCGGTCGCGAACAGGATTGACGCTTTTACGTCGGGCAGCAGTTCGACGATCTGTTTGGCGTGCAGCGGCGACGGATACTGGAACGCCTTCATCCCGTGCAGGATGGGCAGCAGCACCCCGCCGGTCAGGCCGAAACAGTGGAAGGTCGGCAGGGGATTGAACATCACCCATTCCGGCTTCAGATCGATGTGCTGGGCCACCTGACGGCAGTTGGCGACGAGGTTCCACTGGCTCAGAACCACGCCCTTGGGCGCGCCGAAACTGCCCGAGGTGAACAGCACCACGCCCGGCGACGACGGGTCGGTCTTCACCCGGAACTGTCTGGGCATCAACCCGGCCATCAGGCCGTAAAGCTTGTCCGGAAGGCCGATGGTCTTGCGCACGTCGTCCAGCCAGACGATCTCGGCGACCGTGGCCAGGTCGTCCAGCAAATCCTCGAGCTTGGCCTGGTTCACGAACCGCTTGGCGCAGAGAATCTTCTTCACCCCGGCGGCCTTGATCGCCGCCTTGATGTTGGCCTGGCCCGAGGTGAAGTTCAGCATCACCGGCACCCGACCGTGGGCGTGCAGCCCGTAGTAGGTGACGACGACGCCGGCGCTGGACGGCAGCAGAACGCCGACCCGTTCCGCCGGCTCGGTCATCGCGGCGATCTTGCGCCCCAGCACGAAGGCGGCGCGGATCAGGCCGGTATAGGTCAACGGCTTGCGGTCGAGATCCTCGAGGATTTCCTTGTCGCCGAACTTGTCGCGGGCGGCGATGAGGCCGTCGAAAATGGTCTGTTCGCCGTCCTTGGCATCCAGGGGTTCGCGCAAGTCCATCCTCCGTGCGGATGCGGTTGTCCCGCAGCCTTTGTCTTCGGCGTTCAGACTAGGGCGGACGCGCCGCATTGAAAAGGTGCGTTACCTTGCGTGAACCCCAGGCGGATCATCCCGGGCTGATTGAATCTGATCGGGCGCGCCGGGCCTCTGGAAATCGATCGCCGTTCTCTCTACGCCTGTGAGGCGGAGGGCAGGAGCGCGAGTGACCGGGAAGAAGGAAGCGCCAAAGAAGTTGACGGAACTGCCGGCGGCCTATGCGGCCGAGCCGGCGCCCGGCCTGCCGCCCTGGTTCCTGAAGGCCGTCGCCTGGACGGGCGCGCTCGGCGTGCTGACCGCCAATCTCTCGGTGCTGCTGCCGCACATCGCCTCCCTGCGGACCGCCCTGCAGGAATCGTTCGGACTTATCGCCTTCGAGAGTTTCAGCAGCGCCGCCGGCGTCCTGACGGTCCTGGGCATGGGCGCGGCATACTTCTGCGGCTGCGCCTTGATCTATTTTCTCTGGGTCCGGCGGCATCTGAAATTCAAACTGCCGTTCTACATCGGCGCCGGTTTGCTGGCCCCCGTCGTGCTGTTCCTCAGCATGAGCCTGCGCCCGGCCAGCGACCTTGGGCCGATGCAGTCCGAGCGACTCGGCGAGCTGCTGGCCATGGTCGACCAGAACTATGTCCGGGCGGGCGCCAACTACGGCGGCTACTGGTTCGCAACCGACAACGCCTCCATGGGCCCGCAGGGCTGGACAACGGCCCAGGTTCTGGCCGGCGTGCTCCAGGCCCCCTCCAGCGCGGAGTCGCGGCCTCAAACGGTCGAGAGGGTCCGTCGCAGCCTCGCCTATATCGAATCCATCCGGCAGCCGACCGGCTGGGGCTATCAGGACGGGGCGAGGACCACGGTGACGGAGATCATCGGCTGGGTGGCCGCCGCCGAGGCGCTCGCCTTGCAGTCCGACCCGCACCAGCCGGTGTGGACGCCCGCCGAGGAGGGCCGGGCCAAGGACCGGCTGTTCACCGATCTGCGCGAGCTGGCTGGCCGCCAGCATTCTGACGGCGGCTGGGGCCCGCTGTCGCCCACGTCCGCCCGCGAACACCAGCGCACCTATTCCACGGTTGTCAGCCTGATGGCCTTTCTCGCGGCGCGGGACGCAGACATCGTACGCGGCGACGCCCGCTGGATCTGGGACAATGATATCCGCCGCGGCGCCCGCTGGCTGATGCTGAACGCGACCGAGGGTCAGGAGGGCGCCAAGGGCTGGTGGCCCAATCCGTATGTGCGGCGCACGGACGGCGACTGCCTCGGCCTGACCTCCCAGGTCATGTACGTCCTTGCCCATGTCGACCGGTCGGTCGGCCTGCGCCCGTATGACGCCGCTTTTGCGGAACTTCGCACCGGCTATCTCGGGCGGTTGCGCGAGGGCGACGGCCAGTTCGCATCGATCCAGAAGCGGCCGCTGGACATGAATTGCCAGCTTCAGGACAGCGAATCCTACCTATTCGGTCAGCCCGACTTCACCCTCGAGCGGTCTACCTTCCTTTGGTACCCGTGGACCATGGCGGCGGTCAGCGAGCTGTCGCGCTCGCCCAGACTATCCGCCGACGAGCGCAAGCGGCTGGCGGTGCTGGATGACATCCTGACCCGCCGCCTGCCCGAGATGACCCAGAAGGACCTCGATAACACCGTCCTTTATCCGACGGCCGAGACACTGTTCGGTCTTGGCGTGCGCATGCGCAACGACGCCGTGTTGAATCCCTGAGCCGGCCCTCCCCACCTTGCCTTTGACAGCCGAAAGACCGACATAGCCGCTCTGGCAAGGAGCCCTGTTCCCCGGCGATGGTCACGCTGATCAACACCCTGACGAAGACGCCGGCCGAGCTGCGTCACCCCGAGAAGCAGAATCGCCCCGAGACGGCGGTGCTGAGGAAGCCCGACTGGCTGCGCGTCAAGGCGCCCGGATCGGGCCAGTACAACGCCACCAAAGCCATCGTGAAGGACAAGGGTCTGGTCACGGTCTGCGAGGAAGCGGCCTGTCCGAACATCGGCGAGTGCTGGAGCCAGAAGCACGCCACCCTGATGATCATGGGCGACACCTGCACGCGGGCCTGCGCCTTCTGCAACGTCAAGACGGGCCTGCCCCAGCCGCTGGACCCGGAAGAGCCGGGCAAGGTCGGTCTGGCGGTGGCGCAACTGGGCCTCAACCACGTCGTCATCACCAGCGTGGACCGGGATGACGTCTCCGACGGCGGCGCCGCCCATTTCGCCGAGGTGGTGCGCCAGATCCGGCTGCAGGCCCCGAACACCACCATCGAAATTCTGACCCCGGATTTCCTGCGCAAGGACGGGGCGGCCGAGGTGATGATCGACGCCACGCCCGACGTCTTCAACCACAACCTCGAGACCGTGCCGCGGCTGTATCTGAAGATCCGGCCCGGGGCCCGTTACTTCCACAGCCTGCGCCTGCTGCAGATGGTCAAGGAGCGCGACCCCAACCAGTTCACCAAGTCCGGCATCATGGTCGGCCTGGGCGAGACCCGGGAAGAGGTCATGCAGGTGATGGACGACATGCGTTCGGCCGGCGTCGACTTCATCACCATCGGCCAGTATCTGCAGCCGACCCGCAAACACGCCGCCATCGACCGTTTCGTCACGCCCGAAGAGTTCAAGGCCTATGAGGCCATCGCCCGCGCCAAGGGCTTCCTGATGGTGTCGTCCTCGCCCCTGACCCGCAGTTCGCACCACGCCGGCGACGACTTCGCCCGGCTGAGGGCGGCGCGTCTGGCGCAGACCGGACGCTGAGCCGCGCTTGGCCGTCCACCGCGTCACCAAAATACTGCCCTACGCGCCCGCTCAGCTGGCCGCGTTGGTCGCCGACGTACGCGCCTATCCCGAGTTCGTACCCTGGGTCACCGCCATGCGGACGTGGAGCCCGCGCGAAGAGGCGCCCGGCGTCAGCCTGATCGACGCCGAGGCGGCGGTCGGCTTCTCGTTCTTGAAAGAGCGGTTCTCGACCTGGGTGCGGCATGACCGGAACCGCGACATGGTCGAGGTCGGCCTGATCCGCGGACCGTTCCGGCACCTCAAGAACCGCTGGGAGTTCTTCCCCGATCCGGCCGGGACGCGGGTCGAGTTCATGATCGACTTCGCCTTCAAGTCGCGGCTGCTGGACGGCATGCTGCACGCCAATTTCGACCGCGCGGTCAGCAAGCTGATGGGCTGTTTCGAGGCGCGGGCGGCGCATCTCTACGGACCCCAAAACTCCAGGGCCAAGCCGTGAGCTTCGACTTCGACGCGACCGTGGTCGGCGCCGGCGCGGTCGGCCTCGCCTGCGGCCGGGCGCTGGCGAAGCGGGGCCTGTCGGTCCTGGTGCTGGAGAAGGAGCCGCACATCGGTCAGGGCGTGTCCTCGCGCAATTCCGAGGTCATCCACGGCGGGCTCTACTATCCGACGGGTTCGCTGAAGGCGCGGTTCTGCGTCGAGGGGCGGCGGTCGCTCTACGCCTTTCTCGACAGCCACAAGGTCGACCACCGCAAATGCGGCAAGCTGGTCGTGGCCACGGACGAGGCCGAGGTCGAGCGGATCGAAGCCATCTTCGTTCAGGCGACCGCCAATGGCGTCGAGGGGCTGGAGCACCTGTCCGGAGCCCAGGCCCGGGCGCTGGAGCCCGGCCTCAACGCCCACGCCGCCATCCTGTCGCCGGAGAGCGGGGTGTTCGACAGCCACGGCTATATGCTGGCCCTTGAGGGCGAAATCGGGGAGGCGGGCGGCTCGGTTGTCGTCTCAACGCCATTCGAGCGGGCGACGCCCATGGCCGGCGGCGGCTTCTCCCTCACCGCTGGGGGGGAGGGCGGCGCCACGCTCACCACCCGGCTGCTGGTCACGGCGCCGGGGCTGGCGTCACAGGCCGTCGCGGCCCGGATCGAGGGCTATCCCGCCGATCGCATCCCGGCCGGACATTTCGGCAAGGGCGTCTATTTCCGCGTGACCGGCAGGGCGCCGTTCGAGCGGCTGATCTATCCACCGCCGATCCCTGGCGCGCTCGGCACCCACTACCGCAAGGACCTGGGCGGACAGGGCGTGTTCGGGCCCGACCTCGTCTATGTCGAGACCGAGGACTATTCGGTCGACGCCGCCAAGGCCGCTGAGTTCGAGGGCTATGTCCGCCGCTTCTGGCCCGGCCTGCCCGACGGCGCCCTGACCCCTGACTACGCCGGCATTCGCCCCAAGCTGCACGGGTCGGGCGACCCGCAGCCGGATTTCCAGCTGCACGGGCGCGACGTCCACGGCCTCGACGGCCTGGTCGCCCTGTTCGGGATCGAGAGCCCCGGCCTGACCAGTTCGCTTGCGATCGGCGAGGCGGTCAGCGAAATGCTGAGCCATGACTGAGATCACCATCCGCGACGCCGTGACGGCCGATATTCCCGCCCTGCACCGCCTGATTGAGAGCGCTTATCGCGGTGAAGCCTCGCGTGCGGGATGGACCACCGAGGCGGACCTGCTGGACGGCCAGCGCACCGACCCCGAAGACCTCGCCGACATCCTCGCCGACCCGAAACAGGCCCTGCTGACCGCATGGAGCGACGGAGTACTGGTGGGCTGCGTCCGGATCGCCGACCGGGATGAGGGGACGGGCGATTTCGGCATGCTCTCGGTAAGCCCGACGCTGCAGGGCGGCGGTCTGGGACGCCGGTTGGTCGAGGCCGCTAATACGACTCTGATGGACCGGTTCGGGGCGCGGCGGGTGCGAATCTCGGTCTTCCCGCAGCGCGAGACCCTGATCGCCTGGTATGAGCGGCTCGGTTACCAGCGGACCGCCGATACCCTGCCATTCCCCTATGGCGATCCGCGGCTCGGCCTGCCCAAGCGGGACGACCTGTATTTCATCGTCATGGAACATGAGCTGGGCTGAGACGATGGAGATACGCACCCCCCGCCTGATCCTGCGTTCGGCCAAGCCGGACGATCTGGAGGCCATGCACGCCGTCCTGTCGGACCCGCGCGCCACCCTCTGGTGGTCGACGCCGCCGCATGAATCGCTGGAGCAGACGAGGACTTGGTTGGACAGCATGATCGCCAACGGTCCGGACTATCCGGACTTCGTCATCGAGCTGGACGGCCGGGTGATCGGCAAGGCCGGCTTCTATGTCATGCCCGACATCGGCTATATCCTGCATCCCGACGCTTGGGGGCGGGGGCTGGCGGCCGAGGCCGTCGGGGCCGCTATCGACCATGTGTTCCAGACCCGGGACGTCGACACCCTGACCGCCGACGTCGACCCGGAGAACGCCGCCTCGATTCGCCTGCTGGAGCGGTTGGGCTTCATGCCGGCGGGCTCAGGCGAGCGCACCTGGAACGTCGGCGGCGTCTGGAAGGACAGCCTGTTCTACGCCCTGACGCGTGCGGATCGGGCGGCGGTGACCGACGGACAAGCTCGCGCTTGAACTCCGGACCGGGTTGAGGCATAAGCCCGCCCTCGCTGGCGGCTCTCCCCATTCTTTTCGGGGTAAGGGGGCCGCCGCTGTTGTTTTCGCGCCCTACCTGCGGCGCACTCCAGGAAGATTGAGACGGACATGGCTGTTCCGAAGCGCAAAGTATCGCCCTCGCGTCGCAACATGCGCCGCTCGCACGACTCGCTGGGCTCCAACCCGCACGTCGAGGACAAGGACACGGGCGAGCTGCGCCGCTCGCACCACATCGACCTGAAGACCGGCACCTATCGCGGCCGCCAGGTCCTGACGCCCAAGGAAGACTAGGTCTTTCCACCCCGGCGACGAATGTTTGACGGCGCGCGGTTCACCGCGCGCCGTTTTCATGCGTAGTTGCTCCGACCTTGAGGAGTTGCGCCATGATCCGCCGCCTGTTGCTGACCTCCGCCGTGCTCGCGCTGGCCGCCTGCGGTGCGCCTGACCCCGAGCCGGCTCCAACGCCTGAGCCGGCGCCCGTCCCCGCGCCCGCGCCCGCCGCCGATGTGCTGACCGCCCAAGGCTTTGGCCCCTTGCGCATCGGCATGACCCGCGCCGAGGTCGAGACCGCACTGGGCGCTGATTCCAATCCCGAGGCCGTCGGCGGGCCAGACCCGGCGTCCTGCGACATCTTCCACCCGGCCCGCGCGCCACAAGGCATGATGGTCATGGTCGAGGAC
>JALYPS010000425.1 GCA_030856285.1 Pseudomonadota bacterium | reverse complement strand
ATATGCAGGTGCAGCTCCGCCTTGGGCAGGCCGGCGATGTAGGCGTCAAGGGACATGGACGGCTCCGGAAACGAGCCTTCAGTCTAGCCTACATCCGCTCCGGCGTGTCGATTCCCAGCAGGGTCAGGGCTGTTTCCAGCTGATCCAGCGCCGCCTTCGACAAAGTCATACGCGAGCCGCGGGTCGCCTCGTCCGGGGCGATCAGTACAGGGCAGGCGGCGTAGAATTTGGAGAAGGCCTGCGCCAGCCGGTAGGCGTGTTCCGCGATCACGTGCGGCATGCGCTTGTCGTAAGCCTCGGCCACGGCCTGGGAGAAGGCGTCCAGCGTCAGGGCCAGGTCGCGCTCGGCGGGCTCGGCCACGACGATGGCACCGGGCGTGGCGCCCTGATCGGAGCCTTTGCGCAGCAGGGATTTGATTCGCACCGCCTGGTACAGGAGGTAGGGCCCGGTCTTGCCCTCGAAGCTCATGAAGCGGTCGAGGTCGAAGACGTAGCTGGTGGTCCGGCTGTTCGACAGATCAGCGAATTTCAGCGCCGCGACAGCCACCTTGTGGGCGATGGTCTCGAACTCGGCCTCGGTCAGGTCTTCGCCCAGATGCGCCTCGTGCAGCCGGTCGCGCGCCTTCTCGACGGCCATGGTGATCAGGTCGTGCAGTTTCAGGACGCCGCCCGCGCGGGTCTTGAAGGGCTTGCCGTCCTGGCCGTTCATGGTGCCGAAGCCGAGGTGATCCAGCGACCCCTCGGCGGCGTAACCGGCCAGATACGCCGCGCGGAACACCTGCTCGAAATGCTCGGCCTGCCGCTCGTCGACGACGTAGAGGATCAGGTCCGGGTCAATGGCCTTGCGGCGGTCCAGGATCGTGGCGAGGTCGGTCGTGCCGTACATGGCCGAGCCTTCTGACGAGATGACCAGCAGCGGCGGCGGGCTGGGGGCCTCGATGACCGAGCCGTCGGCCAGCTTGCGCTTGCGGGTCTCGCCGGGTTTGGCGACGTGCACCACCCGCGCGCCGTCGTCCTCGACCAGCAGGCCGGTCGCTTCCAGATGCGCGATCATCTCGGCCATCACCGGATCAGCGTCGCTCTCGCCGTTCCACAGGTCGAATGTCACGCCGAGGGCGCCGAACTCGCGTTCCAGGGCCGTGCGGCTGACGGCGACGAAATGGGCCCACAGGGCGCGATAGCCCGGGCGTCCGCCTTGCAGCTCCACCGTCGCCTTGCGGGCGCGGTCGCGGAAGCCGGCGTCCTCCTTGGCCATGGCGGCGGCGGCGGGATAGAGGCGCTCGAGATCTTCCAGAGACACAGGGCTTGCGGCCGGGAAGGGGCCGTCGCCCTCGGCGAGAAAGGCGTCGGCCCTGCCCTCGTCGCCGACGGCGACGATCAGCAGGCCCATCTGGAAGCCCCAGTCGCCGAAATGGGCGTCGCCCCAGACGGTGTCGCCCCGGAAGCGGAAGATTCGCTTCAGGCTCTCGCCGATGATCGAACTGCGCAGGTGACCGACGTGCATCGGCTTGGCCACGTTGGGTCCGGCGAAATCTATGACGACCTTGAGCGGCGATTCGACCAGTGAGGCGCCGGCGTGCCCGGCGTCGAGAGCGACCTCTGCGGCGCGGGCCGACAGCGCCCCGTCGGCCAGTTTCAGATTAATAAACCCCGGCCCGGCCACCTCGACCGACGACAGGCGGGCGTCACCCTTCAGGCGTTCGGCGACACGGGTCGCCAGCTCGCGGGGATTGGCCTTCAGCGCCTTGGCGGCGGCCAGCGCGCCATTTGACTGGAAGTCGGCCAGATCGGGACGGTCCGAGGTTGTGACCCGCGCCAGGGCGGAGTCCACGCCTTCGGCGGCGAACGCGGCTCCGACCGCTTCGCCCAGAACAGTCCTGAGATCGGTCATTTACTGCGCCGGCGGCTGGGCGGCGCCGGTCCCGGCGTTGGCGCGGAAACGGTTGCCGTTGCGATTGAACTCGGCCATCGCGGGCGTGACGTCAAAGCCGACCAGAACTTCAAAATGGTCGCCGCTGGTCGTCGCCTCGGCGCGCGGGATGACGATGACCTGGTCCTGGGTCACGGTCGCGGTGGTCGCCCCGTCGAAATCGACCGGCAGGTCGAAATATTCCTTGGCGAGAACCGCGCGGTTCCGCTCGGTCACGGCGATCCAGTAGCGGTAGGTGCGGCCGTCGCCCTGGGCCTGGGGGCCGCGGCCGAGATTGAACTGAACCCGGGTGTGAACGGTAATCGGCTGGTCCGACTGATACGCGCAATCCGAGACCAGACCCTCGATCTCGCCCGTGAAGCCGACGTTCGCCATGGTCACGCGCTCGCCGACCAGTTCGACATAGCGGGCGGCGTCGTACAGAACCTTCACATAGGGGCAGGGGCCGGCAGCGGCGCTGCGGCGCAGGGGAGCGATCCGGGGCGCGCGCGGGCGGTCCGCCGTCGAGCCGTCTTCCTGTTCGCGCTGCCCGGGGCTCTGGCCCGGGCGGCCTTGCTGGCCCTGCGGATACTGGGCGCTGGCGGCGGTCGGAACGACCATGACCGACACGGCTGCGGCGGCGAGGGCCGAGGCCAGGGAAACCTTGAGGACGCGACGCATCGAATATTCTTCCGGAAACGAGGAGGTGCGGCGACAGCCCGACGCGGGGCGCACGCTGGTTGCTGATAGCGGCTAAACCGAGGCGCGGCAAACCCGCGCGAGCCTAAAGCATAGTGGCGATCATGGCCCTGAACGACTAGGTTCCGTCCATGACCGTCCACGCGCCTGTCCGGCCGCCCGAGAAGCCTCCCCTGACCGTCCGTCTGGCCACGCCGCGCGGGTTCTGCGCGGGGGTCGACCGTGCGATCCAGATCGTCGAGCGCGCCATCGAGAAATACGGCGCGCCCGTCTATGTGCGCCACGAGATCGTCCATAACCGCCATGTCGTCGAACGGCTCAAGGCCATGGGCGCGGTCTTCGTCAAGGAACTGGACGACTGCCCGGACGACCGGCCGGTGGTCTTTTCGGCCCATGGCGTGCCCAAGTCGGTGCCGGCGACGGCCCGGGCGCGCGAGATGCTGTATCTCGACGCCACCTGCCCGCTGGTCTCCAAGGTCCATGTCGAGGCGGAACGTCATCACGCCGCCGGCCGCCACATCATTCTGATCGGCCACGCCGGTCATCCCGAGGTCGTCGGCACCATGGGTCAGCTGCCGCCGGAGGCCATCAGCCTGATCGAGACGGTGGCGGACGCCGAGGCCTTCCAGCGTCCGGGCGATGCGCCCCTGGCCTACGCCACCCAGACGACATTGTCGGTCGACGACACCGCGGAAATCCTCGCCACGCTGAAGCGCCGCTTTCCTGAGCTGCCCGACCCGCACAAGGAAGACATCTGCTACGCGACCACCAACCGGCAGGAGGCGGTCAAGCGGCTGGGGCAGGGCTGCGACCTTGTGCTGGTGGTCGGATCGAAGAATTCGTCGAACTCCGTGCGGCTGGTCGAGGTGGCGATGCGCGCGGGAGCTCGCGACGCCCGGCTGGTGGACGACGCCGGGCAGGTCGACTGGTCGTGGATGGAGGGTGTTTCGACCCTCGGGATCACCGCCGGAGCCTCTGCGCCGGAGCGGCTGATCGAGGAACTGGTTGATGCTGTGCGGGCCCGGTTCGACGCCGAGGTGATCGAGGACGCGGGAGAGCGCGAGACCGTGACATTCAAACTACCCCGGCTCCTGACCGCCTGAACCGGGGTTGCGCAAGCGGAGCCTTTGCCGTTCGCTGGCGTTGAAGCTGCACACCACGGGACACTTCCATGCGCCGGATTCGCACCGCCTGCACTGCCGTTTCGGCCCTCGCCCTGTTCGCGGCGGCGGCCTGTTCTCCTGAGGCTGAGGCGCCGCCCGCGCCCGTCACGCCGTCGCCGGCGCCCGTCGGAACGCCCGCCCCGCCGGTCAGCTATGCGTGCGAAAGCGGCCAGTCGGTCACCGTCGCCTATCCGGATACGGCGACCGCCCTGGTGACCTACAAGGGCCAGAGTTACACCCTGCGCACGGTCCAGTCCGCTTCTGGCGCCCGTTATGCCGGATCGGGTCTCGAATGGTGGAGCGCCACCCGCGATGGCTCGGAGAGCGCCACCCTCAGCCGTCTCGGCCCCAATGAGGACGTCGGCGTGGCGGTGCTGGAACGCTGCAGCCGTCCGTCGTCGGGACCTGTCGCGCCGGGCCCGCTTCCGGGACCCCAGCCCGCGCCGGGCGGGGTGTTGCCCGCATCCGCTCCCTGCCGCGGGCCACAGCTGAAACTGTCGGCGGATGGCGGCGACGCCGGAGCCGGCAACCGGGTCTCGATCCTCGGCGTCCAGAACGTCGGCGCCCAGGCCTGCAGCCTGACCGGTTATCCGACGGTGGTGCTGCAGGACCGGCAGGGCCGCAACCTGACGGGCATTCGCGCAGACCAGACCCTGGGCAGCTATTTCCGGCAGGGCCAGACCCCCACACCGGTCGAACTGGCGCCTCAGGGCAAGGCCTTCTTCGACATCGCCTGGAATGTCGTGCCGAACGAAGGAAACGGCGAGACGACCTGCCCGTCCGCCGCCCGTGTCCGCATGACCGCCCCGGGCGACACCTCTCCGGTCTCGTTCGGCCAGGCTTTCACCCCCTGCGGCGGACGCATCCGGGTCAGCCCGTTCCGGCCGGTGGCTGAGCCGGCCCCCGCGGCGGCTCCCGCGGCCACGACGAAGCTCTAAAGGGGTTCAAACCGGGGCGGAAACGGCGTAGCGGAGCGCGCATGACAGCCAGCTTTCACGACCGCGTCCGCGCGGAACTCGCCGACATCGACGCCCAGGGCCTGACCAAGCCGGAGCGGATCATCGCCTCGCGACAGGGACCGGTCATCACGGTCGGCGGCCGCGAGGTGCTCAATTTCTGCGCCAACAACTACCTCGGTCTCGCCGGCGACGAGCGAGTGACCCGGGCGGGGATCGAGGCGCAGCAGAAATGGGGGGCCGGCACGGCCTCGGTCCGCTTTATCTGCGGCACGCTGGAGATCCACAAGGAGCTGGAGCGCGCCGTCGCTGACTATCTCGGCTTCGAGGACACCATCCTGTTCGCCGCCGCCTTCGACGCCAACGGCGGCATCTTCGAGCCCCTGTTCGGGGCCGAGGACGCTATCGTCTCCGACAGCCTGAACCACGCCTCGATCATCGACGGCGTGCGGCTGTGCAAGGCGAAGCGATATCGCTTCGCCAACTCTGACATGGACGACCTCGAGACCCAGCTGAAACAGGCTCGGGCCGACGGCGCGCGGGAGATCGTCATCGCCACCGACGGCGCCTTCTCGATGGACGGCTATATCGCCCGGCTGAAGGACATCCGGGCGCTGGCTGACAAATACAACGCCCTGATCATGGTCGACGATTGCCACGCCACCGGCTTTCTCGGGCCGCAGGGCCGGGGCTCCTACGCCCATCACGGGGTCGAGATCGACTTCCTGACCGGCACCTTCGGCAAGGCGCTGGGCGGCGCCATGGGCGGCTTCATCTGCGCGACGTCCGAGGTTGTGGCACTGCTGAAGCAGCGGGCTCGGCCCTATCTGTTCTCCAACGCCCTCGCGCCGGCGGTCTGCGGGTCGAGCATGGAAGCCATCCGCATCGCCGGCGGCGAGGAGGGCGACGCCCTGCGCACCCGGCTGTTCGCCAACGCCGTCCGCTATCGCACCGCCATGACGGAGGCCGGGTTCACCCTGCTGCCCGGCGAACACCCGATCATCCCGGTCATGCTCGGCGACGCCAAGCTGGCCCAGGATTTCGCGGCCCGGGCGCTGGAGCTCGGCGTCTATGTCATCGGCTTCAGCTTCCCGGTCGTGCCGCGCGGCCAGGCCCGCATCCGCACCCAGATGTCGGCGGCGCACACCTTCGAACAGATTGATCAAACGGTCGCGGCGTTCACGACGGCCGGACGCGAATTGGGAGTTATCTGATGACGGACACGATGAAGGCCCTGGCCAAGACCAAGCCAGGCGTCGGGCTCGAACTGATCGACGCGCCCATCCCGGTCGCGGGACCCGAGGACGTGCTGATAAAGGTGCACCGCACCGCCGTCTGCGGCACCGACATCCATATCTGGAACTGGGACGAGTGGAGCCAGAA
>JALYPS010000420.1 GCA_030856285.1 Pseudomonadota bacterium | reverse complement strand
AAGGGCGCTCGCCGCGAATGCGGCGGCGGATGTGGCGAGAAGGTCGCGGCGGTTCATGTGGAGCCCCTGAATTGACCTCGGACCTTGTGCGCGCGGGCCACCCGCCGTCAAATGAACAAACGCCAATCACCGGACCGGGACGATGTTCGATCTTCAGACGCCGCCCCAACCCGCCTTTGAGCAGGTGCAGGTCCAGGAGCCGCCGATCGCGGAGCTTGCCGCGCCCGCATGGGATCTGACCGTCGGCCTGATCAACGCCACGGTGCAGATCGACCAGAACAACGGCGATGGCACCCGTCGTGTCGGTACGGCCTTCCTGATCGAGGCGCCGCGTCCGGACGGCACGCCGCGCACCGTTCTGGTGACCGCCCATCATGTGCTGGACGGCATGGGCGGTCGTGATGCCCGGGTCGGCTGGCGCAGCGAAATGCCGGGCAGGGGCTGGCGGTTCGCCCCCGATCCGTTGCGTATCCGGGACGCGGCCGGCGATCCGGTCTGGACCAAGCATCCGGAGCGCGACATCGCCGTGATGGAGATTTCGGCCCCGCCAGCCTTCGCCCGCGCCGCCATTCCGCTGGGCTGGCTCGCGAGCGGAGAGGATCTCGACAGTTGGCAGGTCGGGCCGGGCGACGAACTGATGACCCTCGGTTTTCCGCGCGGCTATTCTTCCAATACGGCGGGGTTTCCCATCCTGCGCACCGGGCGGATCGCGTCATGGCCGTTAACACCGGTCCCGAGCTTTCCAGTCTTTCTGCTTGATTTTCCTGTCTTTCCGGGGAATTCCGGCGGGCCGGTGTTCTGGACGCCCGCGGCTCGCAAACTGCCGGGGACCGTCCAGCCCGACCATCCGTTCATCGCGGGTGTTTTGACGTCCGAGGTGCGCCCGTCGGACGAGCCGCTCGGCATCGGTGTGGTCGCCCACGCCGTCTATGTAAGGGAGGCCATCGCCTTGCTGGACGCCGCGCCGACGGTGGGACAGGGGCCTTAGTCCGGGTCCGCTTGCCTGCGCCTCTAATGCGCATAAGATATATTATGCGAAATCGGATCACCCGGTCGGGCCTTAGGGCTTCCGGACCCGGTCCTGCAGCCGCGCCGCAAGGCTCGACGTGTCCCAGCGCGCCCCGCCCATGGACTGCACTTCGGAATAGAACTGATCCACCAGCGCTGTCAGCGACAGGTGGGCGCCGTTGGTCCGCGCCTCATCCAGCACCAGTCCCAGGTCCTTGCGCATCCAGTCGACAGCGAAACCAAAGTCGAACTTGCCCTCGGCCATCGTCTTCCAGCGATTGTCCATCTGCCACGACTGGGCCGCGCCCTTGGAGATGGCATCATAGGCCGCCCCGGTATCCAGACCCGCGACCTCGGCGAAATGCACAGCTTCGGCCAAGCCCTGGACGACCCCGGCGATGGCGATCTGGTTGACCATCTTGGTCAACTGGCCCGACCCTGACGGCCCCATATGCTTCACGGCCTTAGAATAGGCCATCAGGACCGGTTCGACCCGCGCCAGCGCCGCCGCCTCGCCTCCGGCCATGACGCTGAGCTGGCCGTTCTCGGCCCCGGCCTGACCGCCGGAGACCGGTGCGTCGATGAACGCCCGCCCCTGTCCCGCAGCCAACGCAGCCATTTCGCGCGCCACCCGGGCCGAAGTCGTAGTGTGGTCGACGATCACGGCGCCGTCGGCCAGTTGCGGCAGCGCCTCGCCCATGACCTGCCGCACATCATCGTCATTACCGACGCACAGGATCAGCAGCTCTGCGCCGTCTGCGGCCTCCGCGATCGTGGCGGCGAACCGGCCGCCGGTCGCCGCCGACCAGGCGCGCGCCTTGTCCGGCGAGCGGTTGAAGCCGGCCACCTCATGTCCCGCCTGAACCAGATGTCGCGCCATCGGCCCGCCCATGACGCCCAGGCCCGCGAAACCGATCTTCATGCGCCCGGCTCCTCGGCGACGCCGTAGCGTCCACGGAAATAGGTCAACCCTGCCCCCGGCCGGGTCTCGAACCCCTTCACCGCCCCGACGATGATCAGGTGGTCGCCCATGACGATTCGCTCCGTAGCGATGCAGTCCAGCCGCGTCAGCGCGTTATTCAGAATCGGCGGCTCCACGCTGGAGCTGTCGAATTCGTCCGACGACAGGCGGCAGATCCCCCAGGCGAACCGGTCCGACATCTCGCGGTCCTCGAC
>JALYPS010000419.1 GCA_030856285.1 Pseudomonadota bacterium | reverse complement strand
GCGAACCAGCGGCTGCGCTTCATCGACACCTATCGCAGCTACATCATCAACTACGGCCTCGGCCGCGACGTGGTGCAGGCCTGGGTCGAGCGGCAAGGGCCGGACCGGTGGGAGGGGATGGAGCGGCTGCTCTCGAGCCAGATATTGCCGGCTGACCTCGTTCCCTGATTCAGCCCGCGTCGGGTCGGGAGGTCCTGAAGGGCCGACGACCGCGGGCCAACAAGAAAGGCAGTAGCGACGCGTGCGTCGTTATTGCGCCAGCATGCCGCCGTCGATCTTGAACTCGGCGCCGGTGACGAATTTGCTCTCGTCCGCGGCGAGGTAGAGGACGCAGTACGCCACGTCGTCCGGCTCGCCGATCCGCTTCAGGGGAATGCCGCGGCTGAGGCGTTCGTGGGCCTTGGCCTCGTCGCCGCCGGCCATGGCGATGAAGGGGTCGAGGATCGGGGTCTTGATGAAGACCGGATGCACCGAGTTGCAGCGCACGTTCCAGTCGCCCTTGGCGGCCTCCAGCGCGATAGTCTTGGTATACATCCAGACGGCCGCCTTGGTGGCGTTGTAGGCGCCCATGCCGGGAGCGGCGGCGAGGCCGGCCACCGAACTGATGTTGATGATCGAGGACGGCGCCGAGGCGCGCAGGTGGGGCATGGCGTGTTTGCAGCCCAGCATGATCGACTCGATATTGACGGCCTGAACGCGGCGCCAGTTCTCCAGGGTGTCGGTCTCGACGAATTTCAGGTCGCCGCCGATGCCAGCGTTGTTCACCAGGATCGACAGCCCGCCCATGACCGCCACAGCCTGCTCGATGACCGATACCCATTCGGCCTCGTCTGTGACGTCGTGGGCGAAGGCGAAGGTCGAGCCGGGAATCTCGGCATTGATCGCATCGGCCAGGGTCCGGACGCCCGCCAGATTGACATCGGTGACCGCCACCTTCGCGCCTTCGCGGGCCAGCATCCAGGCCATGGCCTCGCCCAGCCCGCCGGCCGCCCCGGTGATCAGGGCCTGTTTGCCCGCGACCCGTCCCGCCTTGCCCGCCATCATTTCGCTCCCATCGCGCCGGCCGCCTCGTCGATGAAGAGGGCCATCCGGATATCCTTTTCGGTGACGCCGTCAGCGTCGTGGGTGGTCAGCAGAACCTCGACCCGATTGTAGACGTTCGACCACTCGGGGTGATGGTCGACCTTGTCCGCCAGCAGGGCGACCCGGGTCATGAAGCCAAAGGCGGCGTTGAAGTCGGCGAAGGTCAGGTTGCGGGCGATGGCGGGGCGGTCGCCCTCATGCGCGCGCCACAACGGCAGGCCTTTCAGAGCTTCCGCAACGTCAATCCGGTCGGCCATGGCGTTCCTCCTGCATCCTTCGCCGTATCGCGCCCGCCCGGCCTCCACAAGCGGTACGGAACGCCCGGCAAAGCTTGGGCGTTACCGGGCGTCACCTTCACGACGGGAGTCCGCCTTGGACAATATGTGGATCGCCGCCCTCGAACCTGCTGACCGGCGGAGAATCGAACCTCATCTGCATGAGCGGCCCTTCGAACAGGGCCAGATGCTGTACGACGCCGGCGAGGCGGTCGAGGAGGTCTGGTTCCCGATGAGCGGGGTGGTGTCGCTGATGACCATTCTCGACGACGACCGGATGATCGAGACCGCCGCCATCGGTCGCGAAGGTCTGGTCGGCGTCACCTGCGGGCCGATGAACGCCCGCGCCGCCAGCCGGGCCATAGCGCAGGTCGAGGGCGTGTCCGCGTGCTGTCCGGCGGACGTCTTCGCCGACGCCTTGCAGGAGAGCGAGGCGATGCGGTTGGCGCTGGCCAAATTCACCGAAAGCCTGTTCGCCCAGGGCCAGCAGACCGCGGCCTGCAACGCGCAGCACCGGCTGGACGAGCGGCTGGCGCGCTGGCTGCTGACCATCCACGACCGCGCCGAGAGCGACCGGTTCGTCCTGACCCAGGCCGATATCGCCGGGATGCTGGGCGTGCGCCGCGCCACGGTGTCCGAGGTGGGAACCCTGCTGGTCGACAAGGGGCTGATCCGTCGCGGCCGCGGCTGGGTGGAGGTCACCGACCGCAAGGCGCTGGAGGCCGCCGCCTGCGGTTGCTACGGCGCGATCCGGAGTTTGATGAAGGACCTCGGCGTTCCGCGTCCCAAGACAGGGGCTCACTGACTGCCGCCGCGACCACGCGGCCCGGTGACGGCAGGGCGGCGACGCGCTAGACCGCGCCCATGACCGACGCCTCCGCCTCAACTGGCAAGACCTCATCCTTCGGCTTTCGCGACGTCGATGCGAAGGAGAAGGTGCAGCTGGTCCGTGGCGTGTTCGACAGCGTGGCCTCCAGCTACGACCTGATGAACGATCTGATGAGCGGGGGGGTGCACCGGCTCTGGAAGGATGCGGCGGCGGCGAAGCTGAACCCGCGGCCGGGCGAGACCATCCTCGACGTCGCCGGCGGCACCGGCGACATGGCGCGGCGCTATGCGAAGATGGCGCGGGCGGCGCAGGACCGGCGCGGGGGGCCCGGACCTTCCAGCCCCGACGCCTCGGTCATCGTGCTCGACTACAACGCCGAAATGATCATGGCCGGGGTGCACAAGGGCGGCGAGCCCGAGATGCAATGGTCGGTTGGCGACGCCATGGCCCTGCCGCTGCCGGACGCCTCGGTCGACGCCTATTCGATCAGTTTCGGCATCCGCAATGTGGCCGACATCCCGCAGGCGCTGAGGGAGGCGCGGCGGGTGCTGAAGCCCGGCGGGCGGTTCCTCTGTCTCGAGTTTTCGCGGCCTACGGCCTCGGCGATCCGCAAGGCCTATGACGCCTGGTCCTTCCACGCCATTCCGCGCATCGGCGGCTGGGTCGCGGGCGACCGCGACAGCTACCAGTATCTGGTCGAGAGCATCCGCCGCTTCCCGGACCAGACGACGTTCAAGGCCATGATCGAGGCCGCGGGCTTCAGCCGGGTGACCGTGACCAATCTGTCGGGCGGGGTCGCCGCCATCCATCACGGGTGGGCGATCTGACCAGTCCCGCCGACTACAAGACGGCGCCCCCGCCGCCGCTGGCCGAACCGGTGCGGCATCCGGTCGAGGCGACCCTGCGCCTGCTCGGCTGGGGCTGGGTGCTGGTGCGCCACGACGCCCTCGCGCCGCGCGAGATCACGCCCTTGCTGCCCGTGTGGATCCGATGGCTGGCGCATCTGCTGCACGCCTTCGCCGGCAGGGAGGCGCGCAACGGGCGTCCGGGCCAGCGGCTGGGCAAGGCGTTCGAGCATCTGGGGCCGGTGGCCATCAAACTGGGGCAGGTGCTGGCCACCCGCGCCGACATCTTCGGAATCGAGTTCGCGCGCGATCTGGGCCGGCTCAAGGACGCCCTGGAGCCCTTTTCCGTCGAGGAGGCCCGGCG
>JALYPS010000395.1 GCA_030856285.1 Pseudomonadota bacterium | reverse complement strand
GAAGCCCCCGCGTCCTCGCCGGAGAGGGTCGCCAGCAAGTCCCCGAATCCGGTCACGGCCTCGCCCGACGGCCCTTGCGGGACGTTGGGGACGGCTGGCGCGATGACGGACAGCAGGGTGAGGGCGGACATGATCCCGGGAAGGCGGTTCGCCGAAGCGAGGGGGGGCGAGGGCGCCTGCTGCGCCGGACATTCGGAACCCTTGGCGCAAGTCGCGGGCCAACTGAGTAGAGCTCTCAAAGCTATTGCAATATAACGGTAAAAGTTCGAGCCGGCTCGACTGATCGCCGCCCCGCCTCGGTCGAAACTTGCCGCGTGAAGACGTTTCTTGCCCGGCGCCCGGCGTGGAATGGCGAGCCCCGCATCCGACCTCCGGGCGAATGGCCCGCCGTTTGCGCCCCTTGCCGTTCATGACCCAGGCGCGAAACGCAACAGCGCGTAATTTCAGTAACTTGTCCGGTCCGCCTTCGCGCGACGCCGGGCAAAAAACGCGCATCGGCTGGCAGGGCTTGCCGGGCGCCGTGTCTTTGGAGGCTTTCGGATGTCACTGAACGCCATCATGAACACGGCGAGCTCAGGTCTCGCCACCGCCCAGACCCAGTTGCGCGTCGTTTCGGACAACGTCTCCAACGTCAACACGCCGGGTTATGTCCGCAAGATCGCTGAACAGCGGAGCCTGACCAGTCAGGGAATGGGAGCAGGCGTGGAGGTGGCGCGCATTCGCCTCGCCACCGACCGCTTCCTCCAGGCTGCCAGCCTCAATGCGGGCGCCGAGTCCGCGCGCATGGGCGTGCGCCATGAACTGTACGACCGCATCCAGTCGCTGTTCGGCGATCCGGGCGGGGACGCAGGCTTCTTCTCGCAGGTCGATGGCGTCTTCTCCACCTTTGCGGCCAGCGCAGAGGACCCGACGTCCTCGCCCCGTCGCCAGGACGCCCTGTTCCGGACCCAGGCGCTGTTCGATGAGGCCGGCCGCATCGCGAAACAGATCCAGGCCGTTCGCGAGGACGCCGACAGCCGGATCCAGAGCGCCGTCGAACGCACCAACAGCCTGCTTGAGCAGATCGAGGGCCTCAACCTCGAGATCGCTCGCGCCGCCGCAGTCGACGGCGACTCCTCGGGAGCGGAGACCGCGCAGTCGGCCTTGATCGGCCAGCTTGCGGAACTGATGGACATCCGGGTCTCGGTACGGCCCGTCGGCGGCGTGTCGATCCGGACCGGCACGGGAACACTGCTGGCCGGCGAGGGCGCCGCGACCCTGGGCTATAACCGCGCCGGGACGCTCACGAGCGAGACCGGCTTCAACGAAGTCTGGGTCACCGAGGCGGGGGGGCAGAAGCGTTCGCTGCTGGACAGTATCAGCTCGGGCGAGATCAAGGGCCTGATCGAACTGCGCGATGTCGAGGCGCCCGCTGCGGCGGAGCGCCTGGCCGAACTGGTCGCCCATGTGGCCGACGAACTGAACCGCGCCCACAACGCCAATTCCTCCGTGCCTGCCTTGACCAGCTTGCGCGGCCGCAACGTCGGCCAGACTTTCGAGAGCGCCATCGCTGGCTTCTCGGGCCAGACCACTGTCGCCGTGACCAATGCGGCCGGGGTGATTCAGGCCCGCGCGGACATCGTATTCTCGGGCGCGACCATGACGGTCAATGGCGCGGCGGCGACGCCGGCGACCTTCCTGACCGTTCTGAACGCCCAGCTCGGCGGTGCGGCGACCGCCAGTTTCGCGGGCGGCAGACTCGCCATCACGGCGACCGGCGCGAACGGCGTCGCCATAGCTGACGACCCATCCGCCCCTTCAGGCAAGGCGGGTCGCGGATTCTCGCACTATTTCGGCCTCAACGATCTGATCTCGACGGATCGGCTCGCTGTATACGACAACGGCCTCACCGCCGCCTCGGCTCACGGCTTCACCGCCGGTGAAACCCTGACGTTCCGGTTTACCGGCGAGTCCGGGTCGAAGTTGCGCGACCTGCAGGTCGCGGTGCCCGCGGGCGGCACGGTAGGAGATCTGGTCGCGGCCCTGAACGATCCCGCGACCGGGGCCGGCCGCTTCGGGACCTTCTCCCTGGCGGGCGACGGATCGCTCTCTTTCGCCGGTTATGGCAATCCGGCTCCCTCGATCTCCGTGCTGGAGGATCGCACGACCCAGGTCCCCTCGGGCGTGTCGGTGACCGAGTTGTTCGGCATTGGCGGCGGCGCGCGGGCCACGCGTGCGGACGGCTTCACGCTGCGCACCGACATCCGGCAAAGTCCCTCCCGGCTGGCTCTGGCGCAGTTGAACCTGGCCGCCGCGCCGGGAAGTCAGGCTCTCAGCACTGGTGATGGCCGGGGAGCGCTGGCCCTGGCCGACGCCGGTGAGCGGGCGGCGAATTTTCAGGCTGCCGGCGGTTCTTCGGGCGGATCGATCTCCGTCTCGCGCTACGCCGCGGAACTGTCAGGCGAAATAGGCGGCAAGGCGGCCGCGGCCAGGAACCGGATGGAGACTGCGGACGCCCTCTATACCGAAGCGGGCGCTCGCCAGACGGCGCATGAGGGCGTGAATCTGGACGAGGAGCTGGTGCTGATGACGACCTATCAGCAGGCCTTCAACGCCTCGGCCCGCCTCATTCAGGCGGCCAGGGACATGTACGAAACGCTGATGGGGATGGTCTGATGACCCGTGTCGCCACCTATGGGAACTATCAGTCGGCCCTGCTGGACCTGATGAACGCCCAGACGCGGGCGGCAGAAGCGCAGGAACGGGTCTCGACCCAGAAGAACGCCACCACTCTGACCGGTTTCGGCCGCCAGTCCGAGACGCTGACGGCGCTGAAAGGCGCCCAGAGCCGAATCCAGGGCTTCATCGACACCGGTGCCGCTGTGAACGCCCGGCTGACCACCCAGGATTTGGCCATGGGCCAGGTCAGCGACGCCATCGCCGGCATCCGCGAGGCGCTGGGCGGGGCGATCTCCGCCGATTCCGCCGGGGCCGTCATGCTGGAGCTCGAGGGGCAATTCCTGTCGATCCGCGGCGGGATAAACATGCGTCACCACGGCGGTTATCTGTTCGCCGGGGCGTCAACGTCCACCACACCGCTCGACGCCGCGAATCTGTCCGAACTGGCGGCGTCGCCGAGTGTGGCCGCGTTGTTCAGCAATGATACTCTCAAGACCGCCAGTCGCGTGGCCGAAGGTACGACGCTGGAGACCGGCTTCCTCGCCGACGAGCTGGGAACCGACATCCTGACCATACTGCGCGATATCCAGACTTTCCACGTCACGCCCGGATCGGGACCCCTGACCGGAAAACTCACAGAAGCGCAGAAGAACTTCCTCTCGGCCCAGCTCACCCGCCTCGATCAGGCCGGAACCGCCGTGATCGACAAGATGGCCAAGACGGGCTCCCTCGCCAAACAGGTCGAAAGCATCACCACGGGTCACGAGGCCCAGAAGGGCGCGCTCGACCAGCTGGTGTCGGGCCGGACTGACGCCGATATGGCGGTGGCCATCACCGATCTGCAGTTGTCTCAGGTCGCCATCCAGGCCTCGGCCCAGGTGATCAGCCAGCTGCGGCAGGTCTCGCTTCTCAACTATCTGAGCTGAAAAGGCATTTTCATTTACGGCCACGCTCGACACTCTCATGATAGAGAACATAGAGTGAACAAATGGCCGTTCTCGATCTCCGCAGCAAGCTCGCCGTCCTCGCGGACGCCGCAAAGTATGACGCCTCCTGCGCGTCTTCCGGGACGTCGAAGCGGGACTCGATCGGCGGAAAGGGCGTCGGCTCCACAGAAGGCATGGGCATCTGCCATGCCTACACGCCGGATGGCCGCTGCGTGTCGCTGCTCAAGATATTGCTGACCAATTTCTGCATCTACGACTGCGTCTATTGCATCAACCGGGCGTCCTCGAATGTGCAGCGGGCGCGGTTCAGCGTCGATGAGGTCGTCGAGCTGACGCTGAATTTCTACAAGCGGAACTATATCGAAGGCCTGTTCCTGTCCTCGGGCATCATTCGTTCGGGCGACTACACCATGGAACAGCTGGTCCTGGTGGCGAAGAAGCTGAGGGAGGAACACGACTTCCGCGGCTACATCCACCTGAAGCTGATCCCGGAGGCGGATCCGCTGCTGGTCGAGGAGGCGGGCCTCTACGCCGACCGGCTGTCGGCCAACATCGAACTGCCGCGCGACGAGGCGCTGAAACGGCTGGCCCCGCAGAAGGACGTGAGCGTCATCAAACAGGCGATGGGTCGGGTGCGTCTGAAGGTCGAGGCGGCCCGTCCGGCGCAGAAGGACAGGGCGCAGCCGCCGAAGTTCGCGCCGGCCGGCCAGAGCACCCAGTTGATCATCGGCGCCGACGGCGCGTCCGATATGGAGATCGTGGACCGCAGCGCCTCGCTCTACGCCGGTTACGGTCTGCGCCGGGTCTACTATTCCGCCTTCAGTCCGATCCCGGACTCGTCCAGCGTCCTGCCGCTGTCGAAGCCGCCGCTGATGCGCGAGCACCGCCTCTACCAGGCCGACTGGCTGATGCGGTTCTACGGCTTTTCACCGGCCGAGATCGGCGACGCCGCCAACGACGGCATGCTGGACCTCGCCATCGACCCCAAGCTCGCCTGGGCGCTCAGCAGTCGGGCGCAGTTTCCGGTCGATGTGAACACAGGCGCACGCGAGTTGCTGCTGCGGGTGCCGGGTCTGGGCGTGAAGTCTGTGAACCGCATCCTGCAGGTTCGTCGCTGGCGCACCCTGCGGCTCGAGGACATCGGGCGCCTGTGCCGGGGCATCCACAATGTCCGACCCTTCATCACGGCCCTCGACTGGACGCCGGGCGGTCTGACCGACGCGGCCGACCTGCGCGTCCGGATGACGCCGGCCATCCAGCCGGTTCAGCTGAGCTTGTTCTGAATGCGCATCGCGACGCTTGCCGGCGAGACCGATTTCGACGGCTGGCGGGCGGCGGCGCGGGCCTTTCGTCAGGCTGGAGTTGCGCCGGGAGAAGCAGCTTTCCGGGTCGGGCGGAGCGTTCCGGGCCTGTTCGACGAGGGCCTCCCGGCGCCCCCGACAGACGCGTCCTTCCACACGCCGCGAGCCTTTGTCGAACTGGCGCAGTCCGTGATCCTGCATCGGTCGGAGGATCGGTTCGACCTGCTTTACCGACTGCTCTGGCGGTTGAAGGCCGAACCCGACCTGATCCGCGTCGTCACCGACGTCGATGTGGCCGACGCGATGGAGCGGGCCAAAAATGTCAGCCGCGCCAGCCACAAGATGAAGGCCTTCGTGCGCTTCCGTCGGATCGAAGCGGCCGATGGCGAGCATTGGATCGCCTGGTTCGAACCCGCGCATCGGGTGGTCGAGCGGACAGCGCCGTTCTTTGTGCGTCGCTTCCCGACCATGCGCTGGTCCATCCTGACGCCGGACGGTTCGGCGGTCTGGGACGCCGAGGCGCTGGCCTTCGGGCCGCCCGCGACCCGCGACATGGCCCCGTCAGAAGATGAGGTCGAGGACTTCTGGAAGACCTACTATGCCTCGACGTTCAACCCGGCCCGGCTCAAGCTGAAGACCATGCAGGGCGAAATGCCCAAACGCTACTGGAAGAACCTGCCCGAAGCGGCCCTGATCCGGGATCTGACGGCGCGGTCGGCGACCCGGACCGAGACGATGGTCGCGGCCCCCGCGTCTGAGCCCAACCTCCGCCTGGCGAAGACGCTGTCGCGCATAAACCGCGACCATGCTTTCGAGGAGGGCTTCGTCCCTTCGACGCTGGAAGAGCTCGGTCAGGCGGTTCAGGCCTGCCGCCGATGCCCGCTGTGGCGCGACGCGACCCAGGGGGTTTGCGGCGCCGGCGTGAAACAGGCGCGGCTCATGATCGTCGGCGAACAACCGGGCGATCAGGAGGATCTCGCCGGTCGGCCCTTCGTCGGCCCGGCGGGTCGGGTGCTGGACGAAGCGCTGCTCGAGGCCGGCATCGACCGGGAAGACGCCTTCGTCACCAATGCCGTGAAACATTTCAAGCACGAGCCGCGGGGCAAGCGGCGAATCCACAAGACGCCCCTCGTCAGCGAGGTCAGCGCCTGCCGTTGGTGGCTGGACGCGGAGCGCCGGCTGGTAAGACCGAAGGTGATCGTAACCCTGGGTGCGACCGCGGCTCTGGGTGTGCTGAACCGGAAAATCGCTGTGAGACAGGAGCGCGGTCACGTACTGGCGCAGCCAGACGGAGCCAGGGTCGTGGCGACCGTGCATCCGTCCTACCTCCTGCGGTTGCCGGACGAGGCGGCGCGGACCGCCGAACGCCGTCGCTTCGTCGAAGACCTGAAACGCGTCCGGGCCCTTCTCTGAGCCGTAAGCTCCGGAAACCGTGGCTGAACGAATACGGCCGGGCCGCGTTGTGAAGTCTGCCCCAGCCTTGCCGTTTGGCCAGCGTAGGCAAAACGGACAGGGCGATCTAGGTAGGGGCATGGCCGCAGCGGATTTCCAGATCGAGGACGGCGGGCCGGGGCTGACGCTCCGGTTGACCGGTGACTGGACCGCGACCGAATTGGGCAAGATTTCACGTCGTCTGGACGACGAACTGCACGAGCGCGCTGTCGATGCGGTCGATCTGACCGATATGGGCCGATTCGACACGGCGGGAGCCCTGGCGATCGTCCAGGCCGCCAACTGCGTGCTTCCTCCGTCGGCCTGGACCCAGCGCCCAGAGGCTGGGCGCACCTACGCCATGGTCGAGAAGCTGGAGCGCGAAAGCGCCGATCCGCCTCCCCGGTCGCCCGGTTGGGTGCGGACTTTCGGCAAGGTCGGGCGGGGCGTTCACGACATTGCCGACGAAGCGACCCTGACGATGGCCTTCCTCGGCCGGCTGGTGGTCGCGGTCGGTTCCGCCCTGCGGCCGGGCCGGATTCGGTGGGCCGCGTGGTTCAGCCAGGGCGAACGGGCCGGGCTGGACGCGATACCGATCGTCGCCACGACCAATTTCTTCATCGGCGCGGTCATCGCCTTCCTGGGGGCCAATCTGCTGACCCAGTTCGGCGCCGGCGTGTACACCGTGCAGCTGGTGGCGGTGGCGACGCTGCGCGAGCTGGCCGTCCTGATCACGGCGATTCTGCTGGCGGGGCGCTCCTCCTCGTCGTTCGCCGCCGAGATTGGTTCGATGCGAATGAATCAGGAAGTCGACGCGATGCAGGTGATGGGGGTCAATCCCTTCCAGGCGCTGGTCATTCCGCGGCTCGCGGCCATGGTGCTGATGATGCCGCTCCTGACCTTCATCGGGATGGTGGCGGGCATGCTCGGTGGCATGCTGGTGACTTGGGCTCTGCTCAGCTACGGCCCGTCCTTCTTTCTCCAGCGCGTCGGGGAGGACCCGAACATGGGCGCCCATCTGCTGGTCGGGATGATCAAGGCGCCCGTCTTCGCAGTCGTCATCGCCGCCATCGGCTGCCGCCAGGGGATGGCGGTCGCGGGCGACGTCGAGAGTCTGGGCCGGCGGGTGACGGCCGCAGTGGTGCAGGCCATCTTCGCCATCATCTTCCTGGACGCTGTGTTCGCCATGATCTTCCTGGAGATGAACCTGTGACCGCCGCGAAAAAGCCGGCGGCTCCGGCCAAAGCCCCCGAAAACCTGATCGAGGTTCGCGGTCTGCTCAGCCAGTTCGGCGAGCGCACGATCCACGAAGATCTCGATCTGACCCTGGAGCGCGGCGAGGTGCTGGGCGTGGTCGGCGGGTCGGGCACCGGCAAGACCGTGTTGCTGAACTCGATCATCGGCTTGAAGGAGCCTGAGGGCGGCTCGGTCAGCATCCTTGGCTATGATCGCGCGACAATGACCGAGGTGGATCAGGCCGATGTCCAGCGGCGGACAGGCATCCTGTTTCAGCAGGGCGCCCTGTTCTCGGCATTGAGCGTCATCGACAATGTCGCCTCGCCCCTGGTCGAGCACACCGGTCTGTCCCCGGACGTGATCCGCGAACTGGCCGAGATGAAGATCGCCATGGTCGGGCTCAAGCCCGAGGCCCACTATTTGAAGCCCGCCGAACTGTCAGGCGGCATGCGGAAACGGGTCGGACTGGCCCGGGCGCTGGCGCTGGATCCTGAGCTACTGTTCCTGGATGAGCCCACGGCGGGGCTGGACCCGATCGGCGCCGCGGCCTTCGACGCCCTGATCCGACAGCTTTCGGATGACCTGGGCCTGACTGTTTTCATGATAACCCACGACCTCGACAGCCTGTACGCCATCACCGACAAGGTCGCGGTGCTGGCCGAGAAAGGCATCGTGGCGAAGGCGACGGTTCAGGAGCTGGAGCGTTCAGACCATCCCTGGATCAGGGAATATTTCCTCGGCCCACGCGGCCGGGCTGCAGACAAGGCCGCCTGAGGAGAGCGGAGAGATGGAAAGAGACGCCCACTATGCCGCTGTCGGCATCGCCACCGTCGCCTTGCTGGCGGCGCTGGTGGTGTTCGCCATGTGGCTGGCCCGCCTGTCCTTCAACAACGACTACGACGTCTATGACATCGTCTTCTACGGCCCGGTACGCGGCCTGTCGGAGGGCGGCGAGGTGCATTTCAACGGCATCCGCGTCGGCGAGGTCACCGACCTGAATCTTGATCCTGAAAAGGGCGATCAGGTCATCGCCCGCATCCGCGTCGATGGGACCACGCCGGTCCGCGTCACCTCGCGCGCCCAGCTGGAGCCGCAGGGCATCACCGGGCTGAACTACATCCAGATCACCGCCGGCAATCCGCAGAGCGCCGTGCTGAAGGATCAATACCCGGCCAATGTGGTGCCGGTGATCCAGAGCCAGCCGTCGCCGATCGCGGAGCTGCTCAGCGGCTCGGGAACCGTGCTGGCCCAGACTGTGGACGCGCTGAACCGGATCAACCGGGTGCTGTCCGACGACAATGTCCGCTCCTTCTCCACCAGCCTGAAGAACGTCGAAGCCCTGACCACCGAGCTTGAGGCTCGCAAGGGCATGCTGGAACAGCTGGAACAGGCGCTGACCAAGGCCAATTCGGCCGTCGCCGAGTTCGAGGCGCTGGCCGTCAGTTCACGGCAGATCATCGAGGGCGACGGGCGCGAGGCCGTGGCCAACATCAACGCAGCGGCGCAAGAGGCGCGGACGGCGGTGGCTTCGATCAGCCGCACCGCGACCAATGTCGAAGGGCCGCTGAACGAGTTCGCCACCACCGGTCTGCCGCAGCTGCAGCAGTCAATCCAGGCGCTGGAGGATGCAACCCGGTCGCTGGAGGGCCTCGTCGATGAGGTCAGGGCCAGTCCGCGCGACTTCATCGGCCGTCCGCCGACCAAGGAAATGGAGGTCCAGCCGTGAACCGCTTTTCATTGATCCGCCCGATTGCGGCGACCGTGGCTCTCATGGCGCTCTCGGCCTGCGCCCTGCTGTCGTCGCCCGATCCGGTGCAGACCTATCGCTTCGGCGGACTCCCGGCGTCATCGGCGGCGACCCAGGTCGTGGCCAACCCGACCGAGGTCACCCTGCGCCGCGTCGAATTCCCGGAAGCCGTGGAAGGCGACAAGCTGCTCGGCGTCACGGGGACGGAAACCGCCTATATCGCCGGGGCCCGTTGGGTCACGCCGGCGTCGGACCTCTATATGGAGAGCATCGAGAACGCCTTCGCCGCCCAGGCGACGCGGGTGCGTTTGATCGGTCCGCGTGAAGTGACGCCGGGCCAGCGGTCGCTCGACATCGACATCCGCTCGTTCGAGGCCCGCTATGACGCGCCGGGCCTGGCGCCGACCATCGTGGTGACAGCCCGCGCCCGCCTTTTGATGTTGCCGGCACGGACCGTCGCGGCGGAACGGCTGTTCACCGTCGAACAGCCGGCGACGGCCAACCGGGTGGCGGCCATCGTCGAGGCCTTCGACACCGCGACGCGGGACCTGAACACCCAGATCGTGGCCTGGACCGACGCCAGCGCGGGCTGACTAGAGGGGTCGCCGCAACTCCGCCATCCGGCTCTCAACGTCGGCTCGGCGGCTGCGTGAGGCGGTCAGTTCGGCGAGCGCGCGGTCGAAGCGGACCTTGAGCTCGTCGCGCACGCGGGCCATGCGCTCGTGGTCGGGGCGGGCCGACTTCGGCCGTTTGCCGGACAGGCCCAGCGCCTCTTTCCAGTCATCGCGCCATGCGGCGACGCCGTCGGTGCAGGCCTTGAGCGCCTCGGCGGCGCGGGCGTCGGCGTTCTGGGCGCTGCGGATCAGCGGCAGGGATTGCAGGGCGGCGGCGCGACAGGCGTCCAGCGTGGCCCGGCGCGCGACCAGAGGATGAGGGGCGTCGCCCTCGTTCGGGGCATGGCCTGAAAGACGGGCGGCGGCTGCGGCGAGGTGGGCGTCGAGATCGGCGAGCGCGTCCCTGATCTCGGTCCATGCCTTGTCCAGGGCGCTTGAGCGCTGACCGGCGCCCTCGACACGGCCCGACAGTTCGTTCGCGGTCTCGGCCAGGCCGGCGGCGGCGCGGCTCCAGGTTTCGCGGAAACGCTTCAGCCGGGCGCCGCGACCGTCGAACAGGCCCGCGAGCCCCCGGCGAGGCTCAAGCGCGCCCGGGTCCAGACCGTCCAGCACGGCCCGGGCGTGGGTCAACTGGGCCGAGGCTTCGGTCAGATCGCCGGTTCGGGCGGCGGCCAGGGCGCGTTCGATACGTTCGACGGCGGCGACCCGTGCGGGTTCTGCGAAGGTATCGACCTGTACATCGTCCCATGCTGCATCGATTTCGGCGACGCGCGCGGCGTCAGGCGCAGGCCAATTGCCCTGCCAGCGATAGGCGCCGTCGGCCATCACTCTTACTCCACCCCTCCGGTTCTGCGACCGGTGGAGAGAGTATGACTACGACTTTAGCCCGGCGGCAACGGTCCAGGCCGCTTTGGAACCTCCGACCGCTGAGGACGTCGCCGCGCATTGCCCCGTTTGATGCCGAATGATACGCCGCTCGGGCGGTCTGCGGTGGGGAATAAGGTTGGACGTTCAGTTGCACCGTCGGATGGTCCTGGCTGGGCTGGGCTATGCCGGACTCGCGGGATGCGCCTCGGCGCCCACGGCCCTCATCACCCCGACGCGGCCAGTCTTCCAACCCAGAAGCTTTGCGCCCCTGCTGACCGATCCGGGCCGCCTGAGCCGCATCACCGTCTGCACCAGGCCGTTCCGGGCGCAGGGACCACGCATTGAGGCCGAAGTGGTCGGCGACAAGCGGGTGGTGCACAACTACGGCCACGGCGGATCGGGCTGGTCCCTGTCGTGGGGTTCCGCCGTCGCCGCCCGCGATCTGGCCCTTGAGGGCGGGCAGCGGCAGGTCGCCGTCATCGGTTGCGGCGCGCTGGGTCTCACCGCGGCGC
>JALYPS010000385.1 GCA_030856285.1 Pseudomonadota bacterium | reverse complement strand
TGATGTTCGGGTCGAGCTGACCGGTCTCGGGGCGAAACAGGCCGGCCAGGTTGCCCCTGAGCCAGGACGCCGTGTAGCTGCCCGAGATCAGGAAGTTACGGCTGAAGCGCTTGTCGAGGTAGACGATCAGGGCGTCGTAGGTGCGGCTGGCCTTCGGGAAGTCCTTGGCGATGCCGTAGCCGGGGTTGCCGATGAAGTAGGTCTGGGCCTCGTCGCGGCTCATGTCCTCGATGACGTTGGAGAGCCAGCGATGGGTGTAGTTGGCGCCGAGGCGGCCGTTGGCGAAGATCTCGTACTCGGCGCCGGCGACGATCTCGTCGCTGGATTGGGGCTTGAGCTTGGGGTCGACCGGGGTCTTGCCGGCGCCGGTGAGGAGCCACTTTTGGTCGGGGCTGGTCGGGCCGCCGACGGTTCGGCGACCGGCGTCGTCCTGACAGGCGTCCCGGTGCGAGGAGACCCGGGTCGGGTCGCAGAAGGCGGCCTCGTGGACCGAGGCGATCTGCGGCTCGCCGGAGCCGGCGCGGTCGGCCAGGTTCAGCGGCACGCTCTGGTAGAAGCGGGCGTAGTTGATGAAGAGCTTGGCCTTGCCGGCCTGGGTCGGGTCCCAGATCAGGCCGACGCGCGGGGAGATCTGGTTGGGCATCGCCAGGGCCATCTGGCCGTCGCCGCCGAACATGTGCTGGGCGTCGTAGCGCAGGCCCGCGTTCAGCGTGACCTTGTCCATGATGCTCCAGCTGTCCTGGATGAACCCGCCGATCGTGGTCGAGTAGGTCGTCCACTTCAGGTGGTTCAAGATGTTGGCCTGGTCGGGGCCGCTGAGGAAGCCGTACTGGCGGAAGTCGCTGAAGCCGGTGCCGTTGGTGGTCTCTCGGTACAGCGTGCCGCCGGTGTAGGCGCGGTCGCTGACGTAGCGCATGTACTCGAAGTCCATGCCGAACTTGATCAGGTGGTGACCAGCGCCCTGGGCCAGGCGGGTGGCCATCGAGCGGACCTGGCCGCGGTCGAGGCTGCGCTCGTAGATCTGGCCGGGGCCGCCGGTGGAGTAGTTCTGGACCGGACAGACGTTGGTAAAGGTCGGGCCACCCATCTCCGGGTTGGCGATGGGCACGGGGTCACAGGCCCCGGCCGGCGCGCCGCTGGCGCCGGCGGCTCTGGGGAAGTCGGTGATCGAGTGGAAGTCGGGGTTGTTGCGGCGCCAGACGACGCCGGGCGTGATGGCCAGGCCGTGGTTGTCGCCGATGCGGGTGCCGTCGACGGGCAGGCCGCTGTTGAGCTGATGGTGCCAGCCGACCGTGGTATCGACGTTCCAATTGTGGTCCGCGGAGGTCGCGTTCCATTTGAGCTGGACGTCGCCCGAGGAGTCTTTGTAGCGGTTGGCGAGGGCGGTATAATCGCCGGCGGCGCTGACGACTTCGGGCTGGCCGGTGCGGGCGTCGAGGCCCCAGGTGCCATTGCCGCCGGAGACGCTGGGGGCGTAGATACCCAGCAACTCGAGGGTATGGTTGGTGGCCGGGGTGTAGGTCAGCTTGCCGAGGGCCTGGACGGTGGTGCCCTGGGCCTTGCGGGAGTGGGTGGTGCCGGCGACGCGCTCGGTGACGGAGAAGCCGCGATCCGGGTCATCCGTGATCTCGCCGGTCTTGGGGTCGGCGTATTGTGGGAGGCCAGTGATGGGGTCGACGACGCGGCGGTTCCACGAGGTGGTGATGTCATAGCGGGTGCGCGAGACGCTGACGCCGCCGTAGAACCACAGCTTGTCCTTGATCAGTCGGCCGCCGATGTCGAAGCCGGCGTCGCCGAGCCAGCTGAGGTTGCGCTCGGCGACGATGGTCTGGCCTTCGCGGCGGGGGATCTTGATCTGGCCCTGGAACTGGCCGGGGGTGTAGAAGCCCCAAACACCGCCATGGAACTCGTTGGAGCCCGACTTGGTGATGGCATTGACGATGCCGCCGGTGGCGCGGCCGTACTCGGGCATATAACCGCCGGCCTCGACCTTGACCTCCTCGACGAACTCGACCGAGAGGCCGGTGCCGTTGAGGCCGAAGC
>JALYPS010000371.1 GCA_030856285.1 Pseudomonadota bacterium | reverse complement strand
CGACTGGCCGCTGGAGGGCTTTCGCGTCACCAGCCGCTGGGGCAGCCAACGCGTCCTCAACGGCACGCCGGCGCGGCCCCACTACGGCATTGATCTGGCGGCGCCGCAGGGGACGGTGATCCGCGCGCCGGCCGCCGGCCGCGTGACCCTGGCCCAGCCAGGGTTGCATTTCGAGGGTGGGCTGGTCCTGATCGACCACGGCCAGGGGTTGATTACCGCCTACCTCCACCAGTCCCGTCTCGACGTCGCGGCGGGCCAGGACTTGAGGCGCGGCGACCCCATCGGGCGCGTCGGCATGACCGGGCGGGCCACCGGTCCGCACCTTTGCTGGCGCATGAAGTGGCGCGACCGCAACCTCGATCCGTCGCTGCTCGTGAAAACCTGAACCTGCGTCGGGTTACCCTCTGACTGAACGATGATCGGTCATGGACGGCGAACGATTCCCCCATTAAATTGGCCGCCCTCCCGCCGATTCCGGCACGGCCCCGATTTATGTCATCTCTTCAGGCACTCCAGGTTCTGCTGGTCGACGACAACCAGCACATGCGGGCGATCACGTCCGCCGTGTTGCAGTCGGCCGGCGTGCGCAAGGTGCGCGAGGCCGCGGACGGCGCCGCCGGGCTGGAAATTCTGCGCGAGCAGTCGATCGACCTGGCCATCGTCGACTTCAACATGTTCCCGCTGGACGGGGTCGAGTTCACCCGTCTGGTCCGCAATAGCCCCGACACCGCCAATCCCTATCTGCCGATCATCATGATGACCGGCCATTCGGAGAAGAGCCGGGTCTATGAGGCGCGCGACGCGGGGGTGACCGAGTTCGTGGTCAAGCCGATCACGGCCAAGGCCGTCCTCGACCGCATCCAGGCGGTGATCTTCCACCCCCGCCCGTTCGTGAAGACTGACGGCTATTTCGGTCCCGACCGCCGCCGCACCACCGCCTCCAACTACAAGGGACCGAAGCGCCGGGCGTCTGATCAGGCCAAGGACGGCTCCAGCGCGGCATAGACCCGGTCGGGCCACCGCTTGTGGACCCAGAACCAGTCGACCGGACTCTCGCGCACCCGCTCTTCGATGAAGCTGGTGATCGCCTGCACGCCCCGCGCGATGTCCGCCTGACGGTCGCCGGTCGGCGTCAGCTCGATGGGCTCATAGACGGTCAGCCGGAACCGCACCCCGGGCAGCCGCACCACCGACATCGGCTGCAGCACCGTCCCGAAGCGCAACGCCAGCCGGCTCGGCCCTGGCGCGGCGTTCACCGACTGGCCGAAGAAGGTCACCTCCGGCCCCTCCGAGAATTTCTGGTCGTTCATCAGGGCCACCGACTCGCCCCGCGCCATCCCCGCCAGCAGTTCGCGCGCGCCGTCGCCGCCCTTGGGCGCGAACAGCTTGACGCCATAGCGCGCCCGCGCTGCGATAATCTGGGCGTCGACATAGGGGTTGTTGGCCGCGCGATAGGTGATCTGGCACGGCACGCCGGAGCCCGTGATGGTCGCCGCCAGGGTCTCGATATTGGCGAAATGCCCGCCCGCAAACACCACCGGCTTGCCGCTGTCCCGGATCGCATGCAGCCGTTCCAGCCCGACCACCTCGATGCGGTTCTGTTTGACCAGAATGTCCATCACCGCGGTCTCGGCGAAGGCCCGGCCGGTCTGTTCCCACTGCGCCAGCGCCAGCGCCTCGCGCTCGGCCTGCGGCATATCGGGAAAGGCGATCCGCAGGTTCCGCATCACCGTTCGCTGCGTCCCCGTCTTCGGCCCGAGGGTCCGCAGCAACCAGCCGCCCAGGGCAGAGGCCTGCTCGACCCCGAGCAGACGCATGAAGCCGATGAAGCCCGAAAAGGCCGCCGCCTCCAGCCGCCAGATCAGGTCCTGGCGAAAGCTGACGCGCTTTGGTTCCTCACCAGGCAATGGTGATCCCGCCGTCCACCACCAGTGTCTGGCCGGTCATGTATGCCGAGGCCGGCGCCGCCAGATAGACGGCCGCCCCCGCGATCTCATCCGGCTGGCCGATCCGCTTCAGCGGCGCGGGGTCGGTGACCTGTTTCAGCAGCTCGGGGTTCTCCCACAGGTATTTGGCGAAGTCGGTCTGCACCAGGCCGGGGGCGATGGTGTTGCAGCGCACGTTCGACGGCCCCCATTCGACCGCCAGATTGCGCGCCAGCTGCATGTCAGCGGCCTTGGAAATGTTGTAGGCGCCGATCAGGGCGTTGCCGCGCAAGCCGCCGATCGACGAGACGATGATCACCGACCCGTCGCGCCGCTCCAGCATCTGCGGCGCGACCATCTGGATCAGCCAGTGGTTGGACACCACATTGTTTTGCAGGATCTTGCCAAACTGCTCGTCATTGATCCCCGCCATCGGCCCCGCATAGGGATTGGTCGCCGCGTTGCAGACCAGGAT